>CAZMDE010000309.1:0-3745 GCA_964564355.1 uncultured Bacteroidales bacterium
ATTTATTTATTTTTGCGCCCTTATTTATTTTACAAAAATACACTATTATGGAATTGATTAAGCAAATAAGCCGGACACCTGCAAAAGCAAGCATAGCCTATCTTATTAAAGACCTTAAGTCTCTAAAAGCAACTAACCTGCTGCAGCAGGAAGCAAATACTGTGAGGTCGCAGAAGCTGACAGCAAAAAAGAATCTTATAACAATTCACAGGCCGGAGCAATCTGTTTTTCTTGCTTTCCCTGACGAAAACGATAGTAAGCAACTTAATCCTGAAAAATTCCGCATAGCAGGCGACAAGCTCCAGGCATTGCTCAATGATAATAAGATTGAGAGCATTGTGATTCATAATCTAGATTATACTGCAGAAGAAACTTTAGCTTTTTTAGAAGGTATGGCTCTTGGCAATTACCAGTTCATCAAATACAAAAAGAAGGACCCAAAAAACGGATTCAAAACCTTAAAGGAGATTCTATTGTTTACAGAAGATAAGAGTAAAATCTCAAATCTCCAATCTCAAATCTCAAATCTCAATATAATTGTTGACGCAGTATATAAGTGCAGGGACCTTATCAATGAACCTGTGTCTTTCCTTAATGCTGTAAAGTTGTCAGAAGAAATAATCAAGCTTGGCAAAGAATCAGGATTAAAGGTAGAGGTTCTGAACAAGAAAAGGATAGAATCTCTTAAAATGGGCGGTTTGCTTGCAGTTAACAAAGGTAGTCTGGATCCTCCCACTTTTACAATAATTGAATGGAAGCCTGCAAAGGCAGCAAATAAAAAGCCTTATGTCCTCGTAGGTAAGGGAATCGTTTTTGACTCAGGCGGAATAAATATTAAACCTGGTCAGCATATGGAAGATATGAAAAGTGATATGTCAGGCGCTGCTGCTGTTGCAACTGCAATGTTTGCTATAGCAAAAGCTAAACTTCCTGTTCACGTAATTGCCCTCGTGCCAGCCACTGATAATCGTCCTGATGGCAATGCCTATGTTCCCGGAGATGTTATAACCATGTTTGATGGCACTACTGTAGAAGTTATGAATACAGATGCAGAAGGCAGGATGATACTTGCCGATGCGCTTAGCTATGCTAAAAAGTATAAGCCTGAATTAGTAATAGATATTGCAACTCTCACAGGCTCTGCAAGTATTGCTATAGGCAAATACGGCATAGTAGCTATGGGAGTGGATTCTGATAAAGAATATAATGAGCTTGAGCATAGCGGAGAGAATGTTTATGAGCGGCTTGTCAGGTTTCCTTTCTGGGAAGAATACGGTGAACTGATAAAGTCGGATATAGCTGAAATTAAGAATACCGGCGGAAGGGATGCAGGAGCTATCACAGCAGGCAAATTCCTTGCAAAATTCACTGATTACCCCTGGATACATCTTGACATTGCAGGTCCTGCTTTTGTGGAATCAAGATTCGGTTACAGAGGTAAAGGTGCAACAGGAATTTGTGTCAGGCTTTTATTTGATTTTATAAAGAATAAATGCAAATAATAGTCATTTTGTCTGATTTAAATAACTTTATTGACATTTTATCAGTGTTTAATAAGCTCTGTGTGACTCATTGACAACTCTGTGAAACTCTGTGTAATTATTTGTTACACAGAGATACACAAAGAATACACAGAGATACACTGAGAAAAATATTACACATTCTAATAACATTGGCAAAAGATTTGATGAGTAATTACGTTTAAATTAAAATTATTAATCTTATAATCTGATAAATCTTAAAATCTAAAAGTTATGTATTTGTTATTGTTTCTGGGAGTAGTTTTAATAAGCTGGCTGATAAGCGGCAGACTGAAGGGAAAGTTTAAGAAATATTCACAGTATCCCATAAATTACGGGATGAGCGGAAAGGACGTGGCGGAAAAGATGCTGAAAGACAATGGCATCTATGATGTTTCAATAATAACAGTTGACGGAGAGCTGACAGACCATTATAATCCTGCAAAGAAGAGCGTCAATTTAAGCCCTGACATTTACTATGGCAAGAATGTATCTGCAGCTGCAGTGGCTGCACATGAATGCGGACATGCTTTACAGCATGCACAGGCATATGGTTTTCTGCAGGCACGCACTGCCCTGGTTCCGGTTGTCAGTGTTGCTTCCCGCTGGGTGCAATGGGTCCTGCTTGGAGGCATTTTGTTAGTTAATGTATTTCCTGCATTGCTGCTTGCAGGGATAGTATTGTTTGCTTTCACTACAATATTCAGCTTTGTTACTTTGCCTGTAGAAATTGATGCAAGCAGGCGTGCACTTGTTTGGCTTAATAACAGCGGCATTACAACACAAACTACACATCCTATGGCACAGGATGCTTTAAAATGGGCTGCTTATACTTACGTAATGGCTGCCTTGGCTTCACTTGCAACTCTGATGTATTATGTTATGATATATTTAGGTAGAAGAAGCTAATCGATTTACGATGTACGATTTACGATGTACGATTTAGATTTATGGAGTATAAGGATTATTATAAAACATTAGGAGTAGACAAAAAGGCTTCCAAAGAGGAGATAAAGAAGGCTTACCGCAAGCTTGCACTTAAATACCACCCTGATAAAAATCCCGGTAATAAATCCTCAGAAGAAAAATTCAAGGAAATAAGTGAAGCCAACGAAGTATTAAGCGACCCTGAAAAGCGTAAAAAATATGACACACTTGGTTCCGACTGGAAGCAGTACCAAAATGCAGGAGGTCCGGGTTATGGCTATTCACAATGGGGACAGGGAGGAAGGAGGCCGAATGTTCAGTATGAACAGGGTGACATAAATGATATTTTCGGCAGTGAATCAGGCTTTTCAGATTTCTTCAAACAGTTTTTCGGGGGTAGTTATAGCGGCTTTCAGTCAGGCGGAAGGAGTTCAGGCAGGCAACCACGAGTTACCAAAGGTCAGGATTATGAGGCAGAGTTCACTATTTCACTTGGAGAAGCATACTTTGGAGTAAGCAAGGTCATAAATGTTAATGATGAAAAGCTTCGCATCACAATTAAAAAGGGCGTTGCTGACAGGCAGGTGCTCAGACTAAAAGGCAAGGGCAGCAAAGGCTCTAATGGCGGAATTAACGGCGACCTGCTGCTTACCATCAGGATTGCACCGCATCCGAACTTTATCAGAAAAGAGAATGATCTGTACACTGAGACATCACTTGATATTTACACAGCAGTTCTCGGAGGCATGCTGCAGGTGCATACTTTTAAGGGAGAAATGAATATCAAAATTCCTAAGGAAACAGAAGACGGTAAAACTTTCAGACTTAAAGGCATAGGAATGCCGAATTATGAGGACAATTCCATATCAGGCGACCTTTATGTTAAAGTCAGGTTACAAATCCCAAAGAACCTCACACGCGAGGAAACAGAACTCTTCAAAAAGCTGTCAGATATTTATAATAGCAGGAAGTAAAATTAGTCAACAGTCCATAGTCCACAAAAAACATTAACTTTGTGATTCTCTGTGTTTCTTTGTGGCTCTCTGTGTAACTATTTTTAATTATTACACAGAGTTGCACTAAAAGAAAAAAATCCTCCTCTTTACTTATCGTTTTTGCTTCTATCTTTGAATTACAAGCTTCTCTATTGCCGTGAAATTATTTGACCGGATGTTTATTATATACACCCCGCTTCTTAAATTATTTACATCATATCTGATAGTATGTTCACCTGCTTGCTGGCGCTCGTTTGTAACGAGTGCCTCAACCTCTCTCCCCAACAAATCATAAACCTTTAT
>CAZMDE010000310.1:0-3743 GCA_964564355.1 uncultured Bacteroidales bacterium
AATTAAAAAGTACAAATGCTTTGTGTAAGCTATTTGTTCCAATATTAAAAGTAGCAGATAATTCTGAAATTAATGGGAAATTCAATTCAGTTAATAATACATTTACAATAATTGCAAACAGTTCCAGGCTTAAATATAAGAATAATGTTTTTTCAAACTGGCATCTTGATGCTAAAGCCCAAAAGGGAGTATTTACTTTGAATACCGGTTGTATCCGTCTTTTTCTGTCAGACAGTATTTGGCTTGACAATTTTAAGATTGTTGCTTTAGCTGGTAATGACTCCGTAGGTTATAAAATAAAATGGAACAATAGTCCGGGCACTGATCAGATGTTGCAGGCAAAGTCTAATTCTGTTCCTTACTCCGTGCAAAACACTCCGCAAAATAAAGCTGAAATTTCAGGAAATATATCTTTTAAAAGTGCACCCAAAATAGTATTGAAATTTTTAAAATCAGAAATTGTAATTAATGATTCAATCTGGAAAATTGCTGCAGGAAGTAATATAATATTAGATTCTACTTCAATTGCTATAAATAATCTTTCATTTAAAAGTAAATCAGAAAATCAAAAAATCAATATTCAGGGTAAAATTTCTAAAAATCCTGCAGAAGATATAAATGTCATTTTTGATAATTTTAATATTTCAAATTTAGACATGATAACTAAACCCAGGGACATTAATATTGCTGGTATCGTTAATGGCAAGCTTTCTTTAAATGATATTTATAATTCACCCGGTATAGTGGCAGGAATAAATATTAAAAATCTTGTATTTAATAATGACAAGCTTGGTGAGCTTAATATTAATAGCACTTTTGACCCAAAGAAAAATGCACTTTATGCTAAAGCTGATATTAATTTCACAGGTAATGCCGGCAGTTATGAGCCTCTTAAAGTTTCAGGATATTATTACCCGGACAGTAAGGACAATAATTTTGATTTCAATATCGAGGTAGCTAATCTTAGATTGGAATGGCTTCAATATTATCTCGAATCATTTGCCTCAGGCTTAACAGGCTATGCTTCAGGCAATCTTAAACTAACAGGGAAGACTGCCAGCCCTGAACTCACAGGAAAAATAAGTGTTGAGAGCACTCAGATGAAAATTGATTATCTTAATACTACCTATTCTATGTCCGGTGAAATTGATTTCAATAAGAACGATTTGACCTTCAGAGATTGCAAGCTTTTTGGTAATAATAGTATTGACCCTAAAAAAAGTTCTGCTACCTTATCCGGCAAAATGTATCACAAATTTTTCAGCGATATACATCTCGATTTGAAAATAAAACTTGATAACCTTACCTGTCTGCACACTACAGTTAAAGACAATTCATTATTTTACGGCAATGCATTTGCCTCAGGTGATATAAAAATTACAGGTCCTACTGACAACATAATTGTAGATATGGATGCTAAGACTGAAAAAAACACAAAACTTTTCATTCCTCTCTACACTCCCGAAGAGCTTTCAGAATCAGAGTTTGTTATTTTCAGAAAAAGAAAATCGGATAAAACAGGAAATCTATCTAATCCTAATCCTAATCCAAAGAGTTATGTTGTTAACTTAAGCGGCTTTCGACTGAACTTTGAACTCACTGCCACTCCTGAAGCAGAAGTTCAGTTAGTGTTCGACCCTAAGATTGGAGACATAATTAAAGCTAGAGGAACCGGCAATATTAAGCTTGAGATTAATTCAACCGGAGATTTTAATATGTATGGCGACTACGTTGTAGATGGAGGAGATTATCTTTTTACACTTAAAAATCTAATTAATAAGCATTTTATTATCCAGAAGGGCGGACGCATTTCATGGAATGGGAATCCTTATGCCGGTGACGTTAATATGAAAGCTACTTATACCTTGCGAACCTCTCTTGACCCTTTGCGTCCAGATATGCCCCCTACTAATAGAAAGCTGCCTGTTAACTGCGATATTTACCTTACAGATCAGTTGCTTAAGCCTGCTGTCAATTTTAATATTAACTTCCCCGAACTGCCTCTGGATTTTTCTCTCGAATCTTACAAAATGTATATAGAGCCCGAAATTAATAAGCAGGTATTTTCTTTACTTGTTCTCAGAAGTTTTACTACCCCCGCTCAGTTCAAAGGTTATGAAACAAGCTCTTCTTCCTTTGCAAATTCCAGCACTTTAGGCAGCAGCTCTTCCGAACTTTTATCCGACCAGTTATCCAACTGGCTTTCTCAGATTAATAAAGACCTGGATGTTGGTGTTAAATACCATCCCGGAGACATGATGACTTCTGACCAGGTCGAAGTTGCTCTTGGTACCCAGCTTTTCAACAATCGCCTGCTTGTTAATGGTAATGTCAGTGCCGGTGGAGAGCGCCGTCAGAACACTCAAAATTCAAGCAGCATTGTTGGCGATGTTATTATGGAATATAAGTTAACGCCTGAAGGAGGCATACGCCTCAAGGCTTTTAACAAATCTAATGTAAATGATTACCTTAATTCAACCTCTCCATACACCCAGGGAATTGGTGTATTTTATCGCAAAGAATTCGATCTCCTGAAAGATATTTTTAAATCAAGAAAAAGAATAAAAGAATAAAAAAGATTTAACCCTCTAATAATTCCTTAAGATATTTAGCCGTATATGACTGCTTTTCGCTTTTTGTTTTTTGCTTTTCGCTTTTAACTATTTCTTCAGGAGAACCTTCACAGATTATCAATCCGCCTCTTTCTCCTCCCTCAGGTCCTATGTCAATAATATGGTCAGCAAGCTTGATAACATCAGGATTATGCTCGATAATGATAACAGTATTGCCTTTGTCAACCAGCTTATTCAATACAAGCATAAGGACTCTCACATCTTCAAAATGAAGACCTGTAGTTGGTTCATCGAGAATATAAAGCGTATTGCCTGTGTCGCGTTTGGAAAGCTCTGCAGCAAGCTTCACTCTTTGTGCCTCACCTCCTGAGATTGTAGTTGACTGCTGCCCCAGGGTTATATATCCCAGTCCGACTTCAAGCAAGGTATTTAGTTTATGCCTTATCCTTGGTATGTTTTCAAAAAAGTCGACTGCCTGTGAGATGTTCATGTTAAGAACATCATTTATGGATTTGCCTTTATACCTTATTTCGAGGGTTTCCCTGTTATAGCGTTTGCCATCGCATGTTTCGCACTGCACATAAACGTCAGGCAGGAAATTCATTTCTATTACTCTTAGCCCGGCTCCTCCACAGGTTTCACATCTGCCGCTTTTTACGTTGAAAGAAAATCTTCCGGGCTTGTAACCTCTTATTTTAGCTTCCGGAATCTCAGCATAAAGTTTGCGTATTTCGCTGAAAACATCTATATAAGTTGCAGGATTAGAACGCGGAGTCCTTCCGATAGGCGACTGGTCAATCTCTATTACTTTGTCAATATTGCTGATGCCTTCTATGCTTTTATAAGGTAATGGCTTTGTCAGGGAGCGATAAAATTTGCTGCTGAGAATCGGATATAATGTTTCATTAATTATAGAAGATTTACCGCTGCCTGAAACACCTGTTATGCAAATCATTTTACCTAAAGGCAGAGTAAGGTTAACATTTTTAAGGTTGTTTCCTTTTGCTCCAAACAAAACAAGGAATTTGCCATTACCCGGTCTGCGGGCGGATGGAACTGCAATCTCTCTTTGCCCGTTAAGATACTGGGAAGTCAGCGAAGAGTGATGAGCGGTGAGAGTTGATGAATTGATATTTTGCAAATCCTTGGGAGTGCCGGCAAATACAATTT
>CAZMDE010000311.1:0-3742 GCA_964564355.1 uncultured Bacteroidales bacterium
TAACTGTATCAAAGTTATATTCCCCTGATAAGCGTTTCAGGCTCTTCACCTGGACTCTCCTCAGTTACTCAATTTCTCAGTTACTCAATTATTCTATTGCCTTTAGTATTTCCATCGTCAAATCCCGGAGTTTTTCAACAGTTGAAATTTCGAGGCATTCATCAGGATATCTTTGGGCTTAAGCCCAATAAATGCTGCGATTTTCTCCCTATAACTCATAGATTGTTCTGTAATAATGACATTTGTTAGATTTACTTCTGAGTTTTTTTAGCGGTAATTGTAAAGGAGCCTCCTATGAATTTTTCTACGTAGATTGTTATTTCATTAGTCAATGGGTTATAGGTCCCGCTAACAGACTTAATATCTATCTTATTGTCATTTCTGGGCTTGCCATCCGGAGTCTTTATAATACTTTCGGGCTGGAATAGTCTATATCCCTGCACATTCTCAGCAGTAAACTTGGAATCTCCGGCTTTTATTGTAGCCGGTTCAACATAAAATTCAGCAGTAAGGCTTAATTTGTGTATTACAACATCATAGCGGTCCGGCTTGCCTTTAAAATTTAAAGTAAGCTTAACTCTATTCAAGTCCTGAGTTCTCAATGTCATCGATTCATCATAGTGTCCACCGGCACTTTCGTATTTATTGAAATTGTCAAACCATACTATCTTTTCATAACTGCCGGTCAATTTGGTTGTATAATTTGCAGCTGATGCTTCAACTTTTCTTATGTAATCTTCCTTTTCAGCCTTTATTTTTTGCTGTTCTTCATATTCCTTCTTGTATTTGACGAGTTTTAAAGAATCGACACTATAACCCCTGAAAGGTTCAGAATAATCTTCTTTTTCTGAAAAGTTCCAATTGTAATCCAGTCCGGGCGTGCTGTCTCTTTTAATGGTTTCAAGATAAGCATATCTGAATTTTTGTTCAGGCTTATCACCAAAGCAGGAAATAATGTCGTATTCCTCTTTGTTCTGACGTATGAAATAAAAATATGATTGATTATTTGTACCAGGAAAATTATGCTCTGATATTACAGCATTCTTTATAGGTTTGGTAATATATTTTGCTGAAGCTAATATTGTATATTCCTTGTTTTTAAGCAGAAATACAGGCAATTTGTCAGTTTTTTGATATATATTCGATTCCATATAGCTGTTAGTAGCCACAAAGATATTCTGCAGGCTAACAGGTTTCTCTTTTATCCAGGATTCACTTTGCACCTTAGCTTTTGTATTTTTATTATAAGATTGATATTTAAAAACAGACAAACATGTATCATATTTAGCTTCTGCTAAAATATTTCCATAGTCGTCCATTAATCCATATTTATTGTTGATATCCTTAAACAATGTAAGTTTAGGGCTTAGCAAAGTGTAATCCTTATTTTCAGGCAAAAGGATGTATTCATATTTTTTTGTATCAGTATTAAAAGTTGCGCTTGCTCCCTTCCAATTCCCGTTTTTCAGTTTCTGCCCATAAATGGCATTGCCATTAACAAAGGTAGCATTAGTATATACGGGTGGCAAAGTGAATTTGCCAAATGAATGAATCTTTCCAAATCCTACTCTTTTATTGCCATATTTATAATAAATAACTCCGGCAGTATCCAGAGATGGCATATTTGCTTTTGCTGCATCAAGTTTATCTATATAAACAGCAACTCGGTTGTCCTTTTGATACTCAGGTGGATTTGTTGAATTCCATGTATAAATACTGCTAAGCTTATCATAGCTCAGATTGCCAACAATTTTCTCGTTAGTCATTAAATAATACTTTCCTTTATACTTTCCTTTTTCTTCCTCTTTTTTTAAAAGATAAGTATTGTATTCCTGGGCATTTGCAAAGAATGCCGCTAATAAAATAATAACAGTAATAAACTTTTTCATATCAATATTTATAAGATTATATATTTTTTAATATTTCAGTTGTCAATTTCCAGAATTTCTCTACTGTCGAAATCTCCAGCCTTTCGTCAGGCGAATGAACACCTCTTAATGTTGGACCATACGAAACCATATCCATTCCCGGATATTTTTCTCCTATCAGTCCGCATTCCAACCCTGCATGTATTACAAGCACTTTCGGCTCTTCTCCGAATAGTTTTTTATATGAAGCTTTTGTTATATCCAATATTCCGGACTCTGCATTTGGTTTCCATCCCGGGTAGCCCGTGGAATGTTTCACCTCAGCGCCTATCAGCCTGAAAACACTCTCAACCATGTTAGCTATTTCTTCTTTTTTTGATGCTATCGAACTTCTCTGGCTGCTTGCAATATTAATTTGATTATTTGCTCCATCCATTTTTATTGATGCCAGGTTTGTTGATGTCTCAACAAATCCTGCTATATCCTGTGACATAGCTATCACTCCGTGCGGACAGGCATAAATTGCATTCAACAAATTTTCCTTTGTTTTTTTATCTATTATATATAAAGGTATGGGTGCTTCTTCTATGCTTACTGTCATATCCGGCTCAGTTAAGTTAATCTCAGCTTTTACTTTATAATTATATTGATTTACATAAGCAAGTAAATCATTTCTAAAATTATTCTTTACTAAAACTACAGCTTCTGCTTCCCTTGCTATAGCATTCCTCAGATTACCTCAGTCAAAAGAATGCAGACCTATATTGTATTCACGATTAAGCGACCACAGCAATCGATTTAAAATCTTGTTTGCATTGCCTAACCCTTTATTTATATCATCTCCCGAATGTCCACCCCTAAGACCTTTTACTTTTATTTTATATGCCGATTGATTGGCAGGAACCGATTTTTTTGTAAAATGCAAACTTGCTGTTGTATCTTTTCCGCCTGCACAGCCTATAAACAATTGCCCATCATCTTCCGAATCAAGATTAATTAATATTCTGCTCCTAACAAAGTCTGGCTTCAAAGCAAAAGCTCCTCCTAAACCTGTTTCCTCATCTACAGTTATTAAACACTCTATCGGTCCATGTTCCACATCATCCGAATCAAGTAATGCAAGCTGCAATGCTATCCCTATCCCATCATCTGCTCCAAGCGTAGTCCCTTTTGCTTTCACCCAGCCATTATCAATCCATGGCTCTATCGGGTCTTTTTCAAAATCATGTACCTTATCGCTGTTTTTCTCACAAACCATATCTGAATGCGTTTGCAGGCAAACCCACTTTACGTCCTCCCTACCCTTTGTGGCTGGCTTACGGATTATCACATTGCCTATTTCGTCCCTTAATGTTTCAAGTCCTCTCTCTTTGCCAAACTTCAGCAAATATTCTATTATCTTCTCTTCTTTCTTCGATGGTCGGGGTATCTTGCATATTTCATTAAAATAATACCATAGCTTTTCAGGCTTCAGATTCAATATCTCATTACTCATTATTCTATCTTTTAAGTTTAAAATAAATAACAAAAATAATAAAATATTACTTTTGTCACATTGAGCACCACCTTTTGTCAAGTGAAAACCATACTGTTGGAATTTCCAGTTTATTGATAAAGTCACTCGACAGTATTGTCATGCCAAATCCGGCAGGAGCAGAAATTAGTATCAGTTTTCTTTCCAGCCTTAAGTTCAATTTCTCATAAAGCTCAGTACGATAAACTATATTATTTTCAATGTGCTCATGAGCTCGCTTTGCTCGGTTGAGAATGGAGAATGGAAGTCCAGTTAGTCAGCTTTTCTTCAGTCAGATTACATGCTATAGCACTTATTGCAGACCTTATATTGTTTTCAGTGAACCATCCATTCTTATGAT
>CAZMDE010000312.1:0-2529 GCA_964564355.1 uncultured Bacteroidales bacterium
AGAAGCTCTCGTACAATCATATAAAAATGCTGAATTAATTGAGTTTGAAGGTAAATATTTTAGGAAGGATATTGGCAGAGATTTAATTGAAAATGGAAGTACAACTAATCTGATAATCTTAAAAACAATATTGTGTTTGTAAAACTGTTTGACACAAATAATCCTCTGGCACTCATTTTAATATTTATTACAGGGGGAATATTCTGGGCTGATTCGTTTATTCATCCGGTTTTGATATCAGAGCAGACAATAATAATGCCATTTTACTATTTAATCTTTTCTATTCTAAATAATAATGTGTATTTATTTGTAATCATAGCGTTCCTGATATTATTTATTGAAGCAATTATTTTAAATCAGATAGTTATAAAAAACAAAATATTTGCCAGAAATTCCTTTCTTCCTGCTCTGGTTTATATGCTCCTGCTAAGTTCTTACAGTTCATTGCAAACGCTTACACCTGTAATCATTGCTAATTTATTTTTAATAATTGCTCTTCAAAAGATATTTGATATTTATGATGATGAAGAACCTTATGCTAAAGTTTTTAATATTGGGTTTTTAGCATCATTAGCTTCTCTTTTTTATTTTTATTCTTTATTTTTTTTAGTTGTAATATGGGCAAGTTTTATAATTTACAGGATTTACAACTGGCGTGAATGGCTAATTTCATTAATTGGGATTATTACCCCGTACTTATTTATCGGAGTATGGTTGTTTTGGCATGATAAACTAAATATTATTTTGTATCAATTTTTAAGCTATTTTAGGGAGTTAAATTTTAATATTCATCATATAACATTAAACATTCAGCATTTTAAATTTAACATATATCTTCTGGCATTCGGCATTCTTACAACCCTTTCACTGGTTAAAGTGTTAAGCAAGAACAGAGAAAAACTTATAAAAACCCGTTCTTCATTTCATGTATTAACTTGGTTTTTATTATTATCACTTTTCTTTCTTTTTATTGGAAGCGACAATAAAACATCTTTTTTTTAAATTACATTTATTCCATTATCAGTTTTCTTAAGTTATTACTTACAAAGTATAAAAAAAACTTTTTATAGAGAATTAACTTTCATTGTTTTTCTTCTGTTAATAATAACTTCAAAATATTTTTTCTGATAATTATTAAGTATTCTTTACTTAGTAAAAATTGTAAAAAATTAAAATCTTTCATCAATTCATCATTGTATTTATAAATATTTTATTTTTGCACATGACAATCTGAAATCTAAACCTAAAACCTAAAAAATAGAAAATATGCAAAAGCTTTTATTAATGGGAGATGAAGCAATAGCTCAGGGGGCAATAGATGCCGGTATCTCAGCTATCTACGGTTACCCCGGAACTCCTTCAACCGAAATCATGGAATATGTTCAGCATTCAAAAGAAGCAAAAGAAAAAAATATTCTTTCAACCTGGTCAGTAAATGAAAAGACAGCGCTCGAAACAGCAATAGGTATGTCCTATGCCGGTAAACGGTCTATAGTATGCATGAAGCATGTAGGATTAAATGTAGCAGCAGACCCGTTTATTAACAGCGCTATGGTAGGAGCAAATGGTGGTCTGATAGTAGTATCAGCAGACGACCCCTCAATGCATTCCTCTCAAAATGAACAGGATTCAAGATTTTACGGGAAATTTGCATTGCTTCCGATTCTTGAACCGTCTAACCAGCAGGAAGCTTATGATATGACAATCTATGGATTAGAGTTATCAGAGAAGCATAAAGTACCTGTATTAATGAGAATTCCAACAAGATTAGCTCATTCAAGAGCAGGCGTTAAACGTATTACTCCACTTAAAGCAAAAGAGCTAAAATTACCTGATGACCTCAAACAATTTTTACTCTTACCAGCCATTGCCCGCAGACGTTATAAGCTCCTTATTAAAACTCAGGACGATATTATTAAAGATTCTGAAAATTCTGTTTTCAATCAATATATTGATGGAGATGATAAAAACATCGGAATTGTCACTTGCGGAATAGCATTTAATTATTTAATGGAAAATTATCCTG
Organism: uncultured Bacteroidales bacterium; assembly: GCA_964564355.1. Lineage (GTDB taxonomy): Bacteria > Bacteroidota > Bacteroidia > Bacteroidales > JAGODS01 > CAZMDE01. The sequence goes on from CAZMDE010000312.1 coordinate 2,027, forward strand.
ACAGAAAAGTGCCTTATCCTATAGTAAAAGTATGTCAGTATCCTATGCCCCGCAAAATGCTTGAGAAGCTTGTAAAAGAGTGTAAAGAAATACTTGTACTCGAAGATGGACAACCTTTTATAGAAGACATACTTAAAGGATATATTTCAAATGGAATTAAGGTAAAAGGCAGACTTGACGGCACTATTCAGAGGGATGGGGAGCTAAATCCTAATAAAGTTGCTATTGCACTTAATATAGAAATAAGTAAAGTCGGAAAAGTGCCGAGTATTGTAGTTGGCCGTCCTCCGTCATTATGCGTTGGTTGTTCGCATGCCGATGCTTACAATGCAATTAATGAAGCTATAGAAGAATATGGCAAAGGAAGGGTATTTTCAGATATAGGTTGTTATACACTTGGCGCTTTACCTCCTTATGATGCTATTAATTCATGTGTTGATATGGGAGCGTCCATTACAATGGCAAAAGGTGCAGCAGATGCAGGCCTGGTACCTGCTGTTGCT
>CAZMDE010000312.1:2539-3737 GCA_964564355.1 uncultured Bacteroidales bacterium
AGGATTAATACCATCCGTTGCAGTCATTGGCGATTCGACATTTACTCACTCCGGTCTCGCTGGCTTGCTGGATGCAATTAATGATAAATCCCCAATTACTATTGTAATTCTAGATAATTCAACCACTGCGATGACAGGCGGACAACCTTCTACAGGAACAGGAAAACTTGATAAAATATGCCTGGGACTCGGAGTTGAGGAGGAACATCTGCATATAATAAGACCTCTTGTCAGAATGCATAAAGAGAATGTGGAAATATTTAAAAAAGAATTTGCTTACAATGGAGTGTCAGTAATTATTCCTCAGAGAGAATGTATACAAACATTAGGCAAACGAATGAAAAATAAATTCACAAATAAAGTAACCAGCAATTAACAATGAGCAGGGAGTAATGAGTAATTATAATCTTAAATATAAAAATTAAAATATAAAATGAAAATAGACATAATAATAGCAGGAGTCGGCGGACAGGGTATTGTTTCTATAGCATCTGCAATAGGTCTTGCAGCAGTTGAATCAGGTTTATTTCTTAAACAAGCAGAAGTACATGGCATGAGCCAGCGTGGTGGTGAAGTACAGTCACATCTTAGAATATCTGACAAAGAAATCGCTTCGGACTTAATACCAGAAGGTAAAGTAGATATGATTATTTCGGTTGAACCTATGGAAGCACTCAGATATTTAGACATGCTTAAAGCTGATGGTTGGGTGATTACAAATACTAAACCATATGTTAATATACCTAACTATCCTGATATGGATAAAATCCTTGCTGAAATTGATAAGTTACCTAAAAACATAGCTTTAGATGCAGATCGTATGGCAGAAGAGCTTGGTTCAGTCAAATCAGCAAATATGTTCATTCTTGGAGCGGCTTCACCATTTTTAAACATTGAATACGGTAAGCTCGAAAATGCAATAAAAACTCTTTTCGGAAAAAAAGGAGAAGATATCATAAATATGAACCTTTCAGCTCTAAAAGCAGGGAAGAATTTTGCAGATAAGAAAGTTGCTGCTTAGTTAACCACTTGTTTTATTTGTTGTTTTGTATATCTTTTACAAGATCTGAAAATTTTATTCTGTCTAATTTTGATATTTTTTTATGAAAGTAAAGTTGTATTTGCCATAAGAAAGTGCCTTTTTTATCACATCAAAGATAACTTTGAGTTTAATCACTAAGGGATAAATTCCCCGCCG
>CAZMDE010000313.1:0-3723 GCA_964564355.1 uncultured Bacteroidales bacterium
TGTCAATTGAAAAACAATTCTCAATTAATTCTATGTTTGGATGATTTCTTACATTGTTTAACAAAACCTGCTCTATTTCACTACCGGTTTTATCTTTAGAGTGAAGCACACGGGATTCGGAATGTCCGCCTTCCTTTCCCAGATCAAATCGTCCAGACTTATCCTTATCAAATTCAACACCCCAGTTGATTAGTTCCTTAATACGTTCTGTAGATTCTGTAATTGTAAGTCTCACTATTTTTTCATCACAAAGCCCGTCACCTGCAATAATAGTGTCCTGAATATGCTTCTCATAAGTATCAGGGTTATACATCACAGCAGCAATTCCACCCTGGGAATATTTGGTAGCAGATTCATCGGCTTTTGCCTTAGAAACCAGGCATACTCTGCCATAAGGAGCAACCTTAAGAGCAAAGCTAAGACCTGCAATTCCCGAACCTATTACAAGAAAATCAACCTTCTTTCTCATTTCCCTTAATTTATATGCAAATGTAAAAAAAAAATTTATCTTTGCATTTAAGCAGTTACTAAATGAATATTCTTGTTATTGATAATTACGATTCTTTTACTTATAATCTTGTATATTTATTAAGGAAGCAAAGGAATGTAAAGGTAATTGTTAAAAAGAATGATGAGTTCAATCATGAAGACATTTTTAAATGGTCAATAAATAAAATACTTATTTCACCCGGACCAGGTAAACCTGAGGACTCAGGAATGTCTCTTGAAATCATAAAGAACAATATAAACATACCTGTTTTGGGAGTATGCTTAGGCATGCAGGCTATTGGAATTTCTTTTAGGGCAAAGGTGATAGAAAGTAATAATCCGTTTCATGGCAAAACTTCTTTAATTAATCATGATAATAGAACCATATTCAAAAACCTGCCACAAAGGTTTGAAGCTATGAGATATCATTCGCTGATAATTGATAATAAAAGTATGACTGAAGAGCTTGAAATTACAGCATGGACAGATGATAATTTAATTATGGGTATTAGACATACATCACTTCCAATGGAGGGAGTACAGTTTCACCCTGAATCAATATTAACACCGACAGGAATTAAGTTGCTGAATAACTAGATTAAATTATAATTATGAAAGCAGAAGAGATACTTGATTTTATTAAATCAAATCCATATTCCGCATTCTTTTATACACCTGCATTTTATAAAAATGCTTATTCATATTTCTTTAAGATTCCTGAACTTATACTTAATGCAAGTAGTTTAGAAGGACTGGAAGAACTGCTTAATAAGATAGAAGATTATAAAAACAAAGGCTTTACAGGCTTTGGCTATATAAAATATGAAGCAGGATGTCTTTTTGAAAGCAATCATCAAGCGAAGAGCGATGAGCGAAGAGAAAAGAAAAAGAACTTACCCATTGCAAGGTTTTGCTTATTCGATGAGAATAATATTGTAAAGATTAAAAGTGCAAAAATAGATTTCGATAAGGCACTCTTTGTAAACGAGCGCCAACCTAAGAATTATTCTATAGAGAATTTTAAGCTTAATACAGATAAAGATACTTTTCTGAAGAATATTGAGAGAATCAAAAAGTATATATCACAGGGAGATACTTACCAGGTTAATTATACTGTAAAATCAGAATTTGATTTTAAAGGAGATATAGGTTCTTTATTTCTTGAGCTTTTATTTAATCAATCAGCCCGCTATTCAGCATTTATTAATGATAATGAGCAATTTATTTTATCATTATCACCTGAGCTTTTCTTTGAATCCGGCAAAGGCAAGGTCATTTGCAAACCCATGAAAGGGACAGCTATCAGGGGATATAACACAGACAATGATAGAGAGAAAGAACAACAATTGGCTCAAAGTGAAAAGAACAGGGCTGAGAATGTTATGATAGTTGATCTGGAAAGGAATGACCTTAGCAGGATTGCGGATGATTGCAGAATAAAAGTCAAAAAGCTGTTTGAAACAGAGAAGTATGAAACCCTTTACCAGCTAACTTCAACTATTGAAGCAAGCTTTGATAAGAAGAAGCTATATCCATCTTTATCAGAGATTATCAGGAGGTTATTTCCATGCGGGTCAATAACAGGCGCCCCTAAAATAAGGACAATGGAAATTATCAGTGAAATTGAGAAAGAGTCAAGAGGTCTATATACAGGTGCATTGGGGATTGTCAGTAAAAAGAAGGATATTTTCAATATTCCTATAAGAACAATATGTATTAACTCAAAAACCGGTAAGGGTGAGATGGGTATAGGCAGCGGGATTGTCTGGGATAGCGAGCCTGAGGAAGAATATCAAGAAACATTATTGAAAAGTAATTTTCTGACAAATCCTTTAAAATACTTCTATCTGTTTGAAACTATGCTTATAGAAAATAGGTCTGTATTCTTGTTAGATGAACATCTTAACAGATTAAAAAAAGCTGCTGAATTCTTTCTTTTTAATTTTAATGAAATAAAGATTAAAAATGCTGTTAGAAAAATTCTAAAAAAGACAGAAGAACAAAAACAATACAGACTTAAGCTTATGCTTGATAAATGGGGAAAAGTAAGAATTGAGATTAATGAAATAAATGAAACATATAATGATGTAAAGATTGCGATATCAGATTACAAAGTTGACAGCAAAAACAAATTCCAATATTTCAAGACATCTGCAAGAGAGTTGTATGACAGGGAACATAAGAAATACAGGGAAGCCGATTGTTTTGATGTAGTGTTCTTTAATGAAAAAGATGAGCTTACAGAAGGAGCAATTACAAATATATTTATCAGGAAAAACAATAAATGGTTTACTCCAAAGCTAAGTTGCGGCTTGCTAAATGGCATTTACCGCGATTACTTTATTTCTACACATCCGGGTTGCAAAGAAACAATTCTATATAAGTCTGACCTTTTAAATGCAGATGAAATAATTCTTACAAACTCTTTAAGGAAAGAGGTCAGGGTTGGTTCATTTGTTCATTAATAATTTATTTTTATAGGTTCAATGCATCCCGGGTAGACTGAGCGTCACTCAGTCATTTATTTGCAAAGCTAAAGTTGTACTTCTTAACGGAGATTTTTGAAAATCAGGCGATTATGATGCGGACAAGGAGTGGAAGTAATTGATTGATAATCAGGGTTTAACTTCAATAACACCGTAACAATACCGAGACAATAAGAAGGCAAGCTCGTAAAATATTTGAGTCATTAACTTAAATTAGATTTTACTGTTATCTCAATCCCTTCACGTCTGACCATTTCTAATAAAGGAGAAACATCATCAGTTTTAAAACGCTTACTGCTAATAGCAACAGGTTCTATTCGGTAATCAATATTTGTGGTATAATTCCAGGGTTTAGATAAAATGTAAACATCATCAGTATCAAAAAAATCAGATACAAGCATTACATCTATATCACTATTTTTATTAGCTTCATTTCGAGCATAACTGCCGTAAAGATAGGCTATTTCTATAGGTATTCCGGATGATTCCAATAGATACAGATATGATTTGATAATATCTATAACTTCTCTTTTAGACATAAAAATAATTTTACAGTTTTGTTAAAAGTTTCGGTTGTACTAATTAAAGAAGGTACAGAAGGAAAATACATAGGGTATCTTCCTTCAAGCAAATATTCCATTAAAACAGATAAAAATAAAGATTGCTCCTCTGTTAAATCAATCCCTGTCAGATTATGTAAATATATAAGATTATGAGTTTTTGGAGCCAATTCATTTGTCTTTTTTAC
>CAZMDE010000314.1:0-1779 GCA_964564355.1 uncultured Bacteroidales bacterium
TTCCAGACATTATTCACATCTGACTGTGTAAGGCTATAATGGTCGTAAGCTAATGGTTGAGCTGCACCACCAGCAAGCTGCTGCATCCATATAAGAGCTGCATAGGATAAATCACCTCCCAATGTATAACCCAAAGCTACCTGAGTTGTAGGAAGCTGAAGAGCTAAAGATACTTCCGAAGGTTTATTCGGGTCAGTATTCATATCAGTGTCAATCCATTTTTTGCAGGAATTTGATATAATAAATATTATTATTAATCCTGCGGTTAGTATTAGATTTAATTTTTTCATATACATACTTTTTAAATTGTTAAAAGATTAATAAATATATTTATATTGAAAACCTTAAGCCAATAATATAGCTTTTAGTATTCGGCATATTGAAATAGTCTATACCCTGAGCATTGGAAGCACCATAAAGATTTGTTTCAGGATCAATACCTTTGTATTTAGTACTAAGCCAGAGATTTTTGCAGGTAAAGAAAATATCTATGCTCTGAAAACCTGTCTTCTTAACAATATTCTTGTTCAAAGAATAAGCTAAAGTAATTTCGCGAAGACGAACCCAATCGGTTTTTTCAATAAAAGGTTCTGTAGGACCGCCAAATCCGCCACCCAAACCATTGTACCATTTTTCACCCTTTATTATAGATATGTCATTTGAACCATTAGCAACCAAAGTACCATCTGCTGTATAATGCCCTTTAACACCTTCGAAAACTGTAGAAGTACCCCTGTCTTCAGTATCTGCATGCGTTCCAAGTGCATTCATAATTCCTCTTGTCCCGTTCCACATATATGATCCTTGCTTAATATCTATAAGGAATGAAAGGCTGAAATCCAAAAATCTGAATTCATTAGTTATACCCAGTATAAATTTAGGCTGAACTGAGCCAAAAGCAGCTTCCTGCTCAGATAAGAACGGGTATCCATAATGAGGATTAGTAGCAGGAGTCCCTTCATCGTCAATAACAACATTGCCATTGGGGTCTTTCATAAACTGAGTACCGTAAATTGTCCCATAAGGCTGACCAGCTACTGCCCTAGTAGTAGCGCCAACAAATCCACCCAGGTCTACATTTTCTATACCAGGGGCAAGACTTAGAACCTTATTCCTGTTTTGTGTGTAATTAAGTGTTATTGCCCATTCAAAATCTTTAAGCTTAACAGGAACACCGGTAACTAAAAATTCAAAACCCTTGTTCTCCATTGTAGCTGCATTAAGAACCTTAACAATATATCCTGAAGACCCAGCAACAGGAACCTGAAGAATCAGATCTTCATTCTTATTCTGATAATAGCTAAAGTCGATTCTACCCCTGTTATCCCAGAACCTCAAGTCTGTCCCAATTTCAAATGCTTTCATTTTTTCTGGTTTCAAATCCGGGTTACCAAGTATATCATCTTTCTGATAACCTGTTATTCCGTTAAATGGGAATGAAACACCACTTGTCCAGCCATCGCCATAATAACCAGCCATAAAATATGTAGATGTGCCGTATATAGGAGCATCATTAGCTGTAACAGCATAAGAAATTCTTAACTTACCATAGGGTAATATTGTATTTTTAAGAGCTTCGAGTTCTGTAAAAACAAATCCTGCGCTAACTGAAGGGAAGAAGAATGAATTTTTATCTTTTGGCAATGAAGTAGACCATTCATTTCTGCCGGTAAAGTTAAGGTATACCAAACTCTTATAAGAAAAACCAAAATCCCCGTAAAAAGCCGCAGTTCTCTTAGCTTGACTTATTTCTCTTGATAAAACAGAGCTTGCATTTGA
>CAZMDE010000314.1:1789-3714 GCA_964564355.1 uncultured Bacteroidales bacterium
GACATATGATAAAAATTAGGCTGATTTAAAGTATTTCCCTGAACATATAATTGCTGGTATTTTGTTTGATACATGTTCTGCCCAACAGTAATATTTGTCTGGATATCCTTTGTTATATCCTTCTTTATATTTATTATCAAATCAGAATTTAAATCAAAATTAAAATGCTGATCTTCCTGAATACGTCCGTCGGCAGCCTCGCTTGAGCCAATAGCAAAATGTCCCTTACGTCTGTCAGAATAAAAGTCATTACCCAAACGGTAGGTAATATTAAGCCAATCCATAGGAAGATAATTAAACTGGAATACGCCAATCATCCTGTTAACATTATCCTTGAATTTATTTTTATTAACTGACCAGAAAGGGTTGTCATATATACCATAACCACGGTAACTTCTCTGGCTTCCATCAGGAAACATATATGCTTCAGGTGTATTGACAGGGTCGTTATAACCATTTGAATTATCAAATGAAGCCGGAGTTCTCATTAATCCAAGCATTACTCCGGAAAGATTTGAACCCTGCTGCAATCTTGTTCCTCCGGAATTAATATAATTAATAGAACCGGAAGCACTAACCTGATTGGAGAATTTTGTTTCTCCACCTATTTTAACTGTAGTTTTATGAAATTCGTTGTTTGGTACAATTCCGGTATTCCTTAAATTTGATAATGAAAAATAGTAATTAGCATCAGGATTTCCTCCGGCAATACTTAAAGCATTGTTATATGTTTGTCCGGTCTGGAAAAAATCTTTTGGATTATCATAAGGTTCAACGATTTTAGATGTTGCATCAGGACTATGCATGCCTACCATTATTCCGTTTTTATCCCAGTTATAATAACCTAATCCAAAATAATCCTGACTTCCTGCGTCGGTAAAAATCCCATTGACGCATATCTCATAGTATCCATCAATGGTCCCCACGAATTTCTATTTGCTGTTTCCGGTCCTGACCATTTCCCTTTAGATCCCTGAGCCCACCTATCCTGTCGTTCAGGAAGTTTGTTAACTACATCAAATCCTACTGAAGTGCTAAAACTTAAACTATACTTTTTACCGCCAACAGCAGGTCTGCCTTTTTTAGTAGTCACAACAATTACACCGTTAGCTCCTCTTAATCCGTACAATGCAGAAGCTGCCCCCCCTTTCAAAACAGTAACTGAAGCTATATCTTCAGGATTCAGGTCAATTGCACGGTTTGAATATGCCACACCATTAGTTAAGTTATTTTCACCATCATCAGGGTTTCCTGAATAACTCTGAGAGTTGTCAATCGGAACTCCATCAACAACAAACAGAGGCTGATTTGAACCATCTATAGTTTGAGGTCCTCTGATAGTCATATAAGAAGAACCGCCGGCAACACCGGATGAACTATTTACCTGGACCCCGGCAACTTTTCCATTCAATGAATTAATAACATTAGCATCATGCGACCTGGCTATTACATCGCCTCCAAGATCTTGAACAGAATAACCCAGGGCTTTTGTTTCCCTCGAAATACCTATTCCTGTTACGATAAGTTCATTTAATTTTAAAACGTCTGACTCTAAAACTACATCAATAAGATTAGAAGACCCAATAGCAATCTCTTTTGTTTTCAATCTAACAAAAGTGATTACAAGGGTTTTGTCCTTTGGTAATACCGCTAATTCATACTTACCTTCCCGGTTTGTTAAAGTAGCTGTAGTAGTCCCTTTAACCGAAACAGTCGCACCGACTACCGGTTTATTATCTTGTGAAGATGTTACTGTACCAGTAATCAACTTCTGCTGTGCAATAGCTGCTCCAGTGAATATGAAGGCAAACAGCACTAATAATAATGTAAACTTTTTCATAAACTCAGGGTTTTAGTTAAACAATATATTCATAATCAATGTACAATAATATGACATTTTGTCCAGATATCCAAATATTTAGGCT
>CAZMDE010000315.1:0-3144 GCA_964564355.1 uncultured Bacteroidales bacterium
ATTTATTGTTGTTAGTTGTTTTAAGTTGATCTTTCCTTCCAGCAATGCTTTGCCAATAATAACCCCATAAACACCAATCTTATTCAGTATGTCTATCTCGCTGATATCAGCAAAGCCCCCGCTTGCAATTAATTTTATTTCAGGGTATTTCTCCATTATCTTTTTATAAAGTTCTGTTGAGGTACCTTTGAATGTGCCGTCCCTGCTGATATCTGAACATAATACATATTCTGCTCCTAAATTAATATATTCTTCCAGAAATTTGTAAAGGTTTATTTCAGTGTTCTCTTCCCAGCCTGATATTGCTATCTTCTCATCTTTTACATCCGCCCCCAGTATTATGCAATCACTACCGTATTTTTTAAGCCATTCGAGAAACAACATCTTGTTTGTAACTGCCACACTTCCTATTGTAGCAAGGTCTGCTCCGTGGTCAAACACTTTTCTGATATCATCATCAGTCTTAATTCCTCCTCCATAATCTATCTCAAGCCTTGTGCCAAATGCTATCTTTTCAAGAACCTTATGATTGACAACATGTTTGCTCCTGGCTCCATCTAAGTCAACAATATGCAACCTTCTTATTCCATGGTCCTCATATTCCTTTGCTATCTCAAGAGGGTCTTTGTCGTAAACCTTTTTCTGATTATAATCTCCCTGATACAATCTCACGCATTTGCCGTCTATTAGATCTATTGCCGGGATTATTTCCATGTTAGTTGTTAGTTTATAGTTTTAAAAAATTCTGTAAAATCAATTCTCCCCTCTTTCCGCTTTTTTCAGGGTGAAACTGTGTTGCAAAGAAATTATTATTTGCCAAAGCAGCACTGAAATCTATTCCATAGTTAGTTGTTGCAATCGTTTCTTTCCCTCTCTCTGCATAATAGCTGTGAACAAAATATACATACTGTCCTTCAATTGTTTTGTCAAATAGTTTTCCTTTAGGATCATTTATAGTATTCCAACCCATATGCGGTACTTTAATTGCTGATGATTTTTTATCTGTTTTAAACTTTTTTACATTAATATCAAATATTCCCATGCAGTCAGTATCCTCTTCTTCAGTATGATTGCACATGAGTTGCAGACCAAGGCAAATGCCCAGAACAGGCTGCTTAAGATTTTTAATCAGGTTGTCAAGCTTATGCTCTTTAAGGTATTTCATGGTTGAGCTGGCTTCTCCAACACCCGGAAATACAACCTTGTCCGATGAGATTATTTCATCATGCTCACCAGTTATATCTGCATCCACACCTAAACGCTTTAATGCATTATAAACAGAAAGTATATTCCCCGCATTATATTTTATTATAGCAATTTTCATCTCAAATCAATCCTTTAGTCGACGGCAAGCTCTGATTGAAAATATCCCTCTTCACAGCCATTTTGAGAGCTTTGGCAAATGCCTTGAAAACAGCTTCAATCTTATGATGCTCATTCTCACCTTCAGCTTTAATATTAATATTGCATTTGGCAAAATCTGATAATGATTTAAAAAAGTGGAAGAACATTTCTGTAGGCATATCACCTATCTTCTCCCTCTTAAATTCAGCCTTCCATTCCACCCAGCTTCTCCCTCCAAAATCAATGGCAACCTGTGCCAGACTGTCATCCATAGGCAGGCAGAATCCGTATCTTTCAATGCCTCTCTTGCTGCCAAGCGCCTTGTAAATTGCCTCTCCCAGCACTATTGCCGTGTCTTCTATTGTATGATGCTCATCAACATGCGTATCTCCTTCAGCTTTCACTCTCAGGTCACAACAAGAATGCTTTGGTATCTGCTCGAGCAGATGATCGAAAAAGCCTATGCCTGTTGATATGTCTGTCTTTCCTTTTCCTATAAGCTGCAGCTCAACTATCACTTTTGTCTCCTTTGTTTCCCTGGAAACAGTTGCGCTACCCTCATCCTTAAGCAGAAATTCATATATCTTATCCCAGTCATTTGCTATCAAAGCACAGACATCATCAAGCTTATTTTTTTTAATAATTACCTCACTTTTTTCATCACCCACAAATATTCCCTTTGCACCAATATTCTTCGCAAGCTGCAGGTCTGTTAGCCTGTCGCCAATTACAAATGAATTCGCAAGGTCATAATCACTGTTCATATATTTCTTCAGCAAGCCTGTATTAGGTTTTCTCGTGAGCTTATTTTCGTGAGCAAAGCTTTTATCTATCAGTATATCATCAAAAGTTATTCCCTCATTCTCAAATCCCTTAAGCATTTTATCCTGTACAAGAGTATAATCAGCCTCAGGATAAACATCAGTTCCAAGCCCGTCCTGGTTTGAAACTATCACAAGCTCATAATCAAAATTCTGTTTTATGAAATATAGATTTCTGAACACACCCGGATAAAACTCAAGCTTCTCAAGAGTGTCAACCTGCTCATCAGGCGACTCCAGTATTAGAGTGCCATCCCTGTCAATAAATAAAATCTTTTTCATTTTTTTAGTTATTCGTTATTAGTTATTAGTTGTATAGCTTGTCAGTGCCTCAATCAAAGCAGCATTCTCCTCCTGCTTTCCTACCGTTATTCTTAAGCATCCCTCACAAAGTGGCTGTTTCGACCTGTCTCTCACAACAATCCCCTTACTGACTAGATACCTATATATCTCTCCCGGTTGCTTAACCTTAATAAGTAAAAAATTAGCATCCGACGGAAACACTTTCTCTACAAAACTAAATCCAGTTAGCTCCTTTTCAAGCTTTCTTCTTTCATTTAGTATAATGCTTATCCAGTCATCATTGTCATGCTTGTTAAATATGTCGATAGCATAATGCTGCGTCAGGATGTTGACATTATAAGGATATTTTATTTTATTTAGTATACTTATTATTTCCTAGTATGCAAAAGCCATTCCCAGCCTCACTCATGCCATTGCCTTTGCTTTTGAGAAGGTCTGAAGAATAACGAGATTAGGATATTTATCTAGGTATTTCAAATAGCTTTCATTCTCCGAGAAGTCTATGTATGCTTCATCAATCACCACAATCCCGTCAAATGCCTTTATTATTTTTATCACATCCTCTTTAAGGAAACTGTTGGAAGTGGGATTATTCGGTGAGCATATAAATATCAGCCTGCTGTTTTTATCAATACTTTCAATGATCCTGTCAACATCAAGCTGAAAATCTTTTGTC
>CAZMDE010000315.1:3154-3681 GCA_964564355.1 uncultured Bacteroidales bacterium
GGAGACCACATGATTAATGAGGTTATTGGTACTAATCTTTTGTCAGCAAGACCTTTTTAGCTGCAACATTATTTATCTGCGCACACACTTCATACATGCCATAGCTTGGTTCAGGTATTATTAGGTTGTCTGCAGCAGGCTCGCAAAAAGCCCTTATCAACAGGTCTATCGCCTCATCACTGCCATTTCCCAGGAAGATTTGTTTTTCGCTTATCGCTTTTCGCTCTTCGCTGTTTAGCCTATCAGCTATATTTTTCTTCAGCTCCTTCTGCAATGGGTCAGGGTAGCGGTTATAAGGACTATTATATGGATTCTCATTAGCATCAAGCAAAATGGCATCAGTATCCTCATGCTCAGTCCTCGCAGATGAATACGGCACCAGTTCCCTTATATTCTTCCTCGTTATTTTATCTAAGTCAAACATTAGTTTCAAGTAAAAGTTTTTTATCCTTTAATCTGACGAATCTTACAAATCTGATAAATCTTACAAATCTGATAATCGAATGCTTACAGCATTCCTGTGTGCT
>CAZMDE010000316.1:0-3623 GCA_964564355.1 uncultured Bacteroidales bacterium
GAAAATGCTTATATTTGCAGTGTGAATTGATGGTGGATAATTCAAAATGAAATAAAGTTTATATAAAAATGAGACTTATAGAATCTGATAAAATCATCTTAATAAAAGAGCAGTTATTAATTAAGAAAAGAACGTTAAAACTGTTTTCCTAATCAATTTAAAACCAGAGAGGAACCACAGAGGAACCAGAGAGGAACCACGGAAGAACCAGAGTGGAACCAGTAATACCCCAAAAGTGGTGCAAAAGTCCGTCGTAAGTGGTCTGTAAGACAATTTATACAAGAAGCTTAAAAATTAAAATATATAATTCGGGATAATTTTCGTATCTTCGTATCCTTATTTTTTAAAGTTATAACTTTCACTCTATGAAAAAACTTATCCTTTCATTAATTATTAGTTATTCTCTATTCAATTTTAACTGTCACGCTCAGTGGCAGCAGACAGATTGTTCCTATAATAATTATTTTAAAAGTATAATAATAAGTGAATCAAAAATATTTGCGGGAACTATTGATGAAGGGGCGTTTTTATCAACCAATAATGGTGAAAGTTGGAATGCAATTAGTACTGAATTATCTGGTGCTGCATTTTATACATTTGCCATAAAAGGTGATAATATTTTTGGTGGTACATCATCGGGTATATATTTATCAACAAATAATGGACAGAGTTGGACTGCTGTCAATAAGGGTGTGACTAATTCTTCTATCAATTCAATAACCATAAGTGAAGAAAATATATTTGCAGGAAGCGCTGGAGTATTTTTATCAACTAATAATGGTGAAAGTTGGATTGAAAGAAGTAATGGATTACCTAATGCTAATTATTTTATAACATCAATAGCCATAAGCGGGACAAATATTTTTATAGGGACGTACGGTGTGGGAATATTTTTATCTACCGATAATGGAGTAAATTGGATTGATAAAAATAATGGTTTGACAACTCTTTATGTCAATTCATTAATCATAAGCGGTGAAAATATTTACGCTGGAACAGGGGGTGGAGTATTTATATCAACAAATAAAGGAGCAAGTTGGATTGCAAAAAATAAAGGACTATCCCCTAGTGATGTTTCATCATTAGCTATTAGCGGGACTAATATTTTTGCAGGAACTTGGGAAGGTGGTGTTGCTTTATCAACTAATAATTGTGAAAGTTGGAATGTTGTTAACAATGGATTGCTTTATAATCCTTCGATTACATCATTAGCTTTAAATGAGACTTATATTTTTGCAGGAACTTTAGGAGCAGGGATATGGAAAAGGTCATTATCGGAAATGGTGGGGGTAAATGAGTTTCAAGTTTCAGGTTCCAAGTTACAAGTTGAATGCTATCCGAACCTGGTGGGAGAAATTACGAATATCAAATACCAAATCTCAGATAAATCTCAAATTACAATAAAGGTTTATGATATAATGGGGAAAGAGGTGGATGAAATAGATGTTTCGCAAGCTCAACATGACAAAATTAAATATGATGCGAGTAAACTTAGGAGTGGGGTGTATTTTGTGAGGTTACAGAGTGAGAATGGGGTGAGGGTTGCGAAGTTTGTAAAACATTAGAAAATGGTACACTGATTTGACTGATTGAACTGATTTTCAGTGATAAAATGGTTCACGCAAAGTACTCAAAGAAAATCAGTTAGACATGACATATCTTTAAGATATGTCATGTCTATTATTAATAGGGATGTCATCGCTTTAAGCGATGACATCCCTTTCTGTCTTTTTTGCTTGTGGAGAAATTGTTTATAACACATCAAGGTATTTTGATAAATGATAAAAAGAAGTGTATAATTTTGCCTGAGTATTTAAATAAGATAAATTTATGAAGAAATATGTTTTTACAACAGTTTGTTGTTTAGTGTTAAGTGTCATTTTTACAGGCAAGTCAATGGCAACGGATATTATTGTGAAGCTGAAGCCTAAAGATGAGGTTAAGATAGAGAACAGACATTTCTATATTACTAAAGTAGTTGATAACAGGGAAGACAAAGGTAAGGAAATAGGAAGATTCACAAATAAAAAGAAAGAAACTGTATTGATACTGGAAAATGACCTGGAACCTTATTTCTTATATTATCTGTCTGTTACTTATCCTAAAAACCAAAGGACTTCAACCCCGGTAATCATGATAATTCATTCGATAGAATGTGAAAGGGATGCAAAGCTGCTTTCGGATAAAGCGAATATAACAATGGACATAGAATTTGTTTCGGAGCAGACAAATCAAAGCCTTTATAAATATGAGGTAAGGAACGGAATTGAGAAATTGTTGTCAGACGGTAGAACATACGGAAAACTTATTGAAGGTAACCTTAATGACTGTATCAAGCAGTTTAGTGAAAGTATGAATAAGTAAAGAGTGAAGAGCCATGAGCGAAGAGCGACCAGTAATTTGAATTTTAAAATAACTTCCCTTTAAAATTTTCAATAAATTTGCAACTTTTACAGAGGTTGTCTATTTAACTAATTGTTACACAGAGTCACACTGAGTAGACACTGAGTCACACAGAGTTTTTAGATAGCTTAAAGGTATATATCATAAGATAACCCTAAATAGAGTATTATATGGGAATAAGTGAATTAAGTGCAATATCTCCGATTGACGGACGATATAGGAAAGGCTGTGAACAGCTTGGAGATTATTTTTCTGAAGCTGCTTTAATAAAATACAGGGTTATGATAGAGGTTGAATATTTCATAGCTTTATGTGAAATTCCTCTTCCCCAGCTTGCTAAGTTCAATCATTCGAAATTTATTTCTCTCAGAGATATATATGATAATTTTGAGGAAAAAGATGCATTTGAAATTAAAAAAATAGAGAAGATAACAAATCATGATGTAAAGGCAGTTGAGTATTTTTTGAGAGAAAGGTTTGAAGATTTGAAATTAGATAAATATAAGGAATTCATACATTTCGGACTGACATCGCATGATATTAATAATACAGCTATTCCTATATCCCTCAAGGAGGCATATCATAATATAATGAAACCTGTGATGAATGAGCTTATGCAGAAGATAAGCTCATTATCCTTTAAATGGAAGGGTGTGACAATGCTGGCGCATACACACGGTCAGCCGGCTTCACCCACCACAATTGGTAAGGAGCTATATGTTTTTGTGGAGCGAATTCAGAATCAGCTTAACCTGCTTAAAACTATACCTTTTTCAGCTAAGTTCGGAGGAGCAACAGGTAATTTTAATGCGCATAATGTAGCTTATCCTGAAACAGACTGGGTAACATTTGCAGATAATTTTGTAAATAAGACATTAAACCTTAATCGGTTAAGAAATACAACTCAAATAGAGCATTATGATAATCTTGCTGCATTTCTTGATAATATAAAGCGTATTAATACGATACTGATAGATTTAAGCAGGGATATGTGGCTTTATATTTCGATGAAGTATTTTAAGCAAAAGATAAATGAAAAAGAGGTAGGCTCTTCTGCTATGCCACATAAAGTTAATCCTATAGATTTTGAAAATGCCGAGGGAAATCTGGGTTATGCTAATGCAATATTGGAGCATATTGCAGGAAAGCTACCATTATCACGTTTGCAAAGGGATTTAACAGATTCAACTGTAACAAGAAATATTGGAGTTCCATTTGCG
>CAZMDE010000317.1:0-2830 GCA_964564355.1 uncultured Bacteroidales bacterium
TTTTGTCTTAAAAATAAAAAAACCCCCGACTGGGAAAGGAAGTTCCTCTGATAAGCCACCATTTATATTTGCCACAAATAATTGCCCTTTGAAATCATTAAAGGACTTTTTACGCGAGCGATAAACTATACTGTTATTGTCTCTCCATGTCATCACAATATTATTCGGACCCATCCTGTCTGATATATCATCCCTTGTTAGAGTGGCAGTATATGTAAGTCTTTTCGGCACACCGCCTTCTGATGGTATAAGGTATACTTCAGTATTCCCGTCATACTGACCGGTAAATGCTATATTTTTACCATCAGGTGAAAACTTTGCAAACATTTCATAACCCGCATCATTTGTCAGCTTCCTTGCTGTTCCGCCTGCCTTATCAACTGTATACAGGTCACCGGCATAGGTGAACACTACCTGGTTCTTGTAGATTGCAGGAAACCTCAATAACCTTGATTCATTCACATCCTGGCTGTAAACATTCAGAAATAAAGCAAAACAAATAACAAACAACAACAAACTTCTTTTCATAATCTCAATAATTTAAGGTGAATTATAAATAAAAAGCAAAATTAATCTAATAAACCTTAAGTTGTTTATCAGTTCATCGATTGTTTAATCTATTTCATAGATTAAGCATATAATATTATTTAGGAGAACCAAAATTAGTAATTTTATCCTGACATTTTATTGGAGAGAAAAAGTCTTGTTTTTTGATAAAAATTGATGAATGTATAATATTTTGCAATAAGAACGACCTTAGATCAAACTGGGAGTTCCGGTTCTTTTGTTGTCATAACTTTTTGTTTTGTAGTTATAACGATATATTCATTTAAGTGTTTAAAAATTCTTTAAATCCAGGAAATCAATGAATAAATAAACGGCCTATCAAGGCAAGAGGTCCTAAAGCGGTTTCACCAAGACAATCATATTTTCTATATACATAGGCAGCTGATTTTTTTTTCCTGCTTATCAGCCAAAATGAATAATACCTCGAAATGCATAACAAGGGAAGCAGAAAAAGATAAATTTTCAGGCTCAGAAAAAACCATCCGTAAACAATCACCATCAGTCCTATTGTATTAATTATATTTAAAAATATTAGTGTTACATTCTCTCCATATTCTGTAGAGAATGTTTTAACTCCTGCCTTATTATCACCTTCCATATCTTTCAGGTCAGATGTAATGCTGCTAATAAAACCACTTATAAATACAAAAAATATTACTACCAGAAATTCTTTAGGAACAGCAAATCCATAGGCAAGTAAAGGGATAAGAGGAACAAATGACCAAAGCAATGCAATGGTCAAATTTTTGATTATAAATATATCCTTTAGTCTTCCGCCTCCGCTCGCTGGTTTATAGGAATAAAAAATGCTGCCAAGAATAATAATGCTGACAACAGCAAATACCGCCCAGCTAATAAATAGCGCAGATATCATTGCAACAAGCTTGCAGGTTAATGAATAAATTAAAATGTTTTGCTTACTTATTGTTTCTGCTATTATTGCTGACCTTGGTTTATTTATTAAATCTTCTTTATAATCTGTAACATTATTAAATGCATATACTCCAAGTGTTGTAAAAAAAATGCTTACCATCATAGCTATTATTTTATCAGCCGGTGGAAGCATTTCTATATAAGTCAGTCCCAGCAGTATAAATGAAACTGCCTCAATCGCCAGGTCCACTCTTCCTGTTTCTAAATAATCCTTTAATAACTTAAACCTTACTGGTTTTTCAAATATGGGAGTATTAAGATTATTAATCTGCTCATTTACCCTTTGATATATTTTTCTAAACCAGGAAGTATAGTTTTGAGGATTTTTCAGAACATCACGTTGAAGTTTTTCAAAAGAAAACAGCTTCCATTCTGCTACCTCGTCAGTGTTTATTCTTGGATCATCATCACATACTCCAATGAAAACATGGTCAAATTCATATTCCGTAAGTCCATTATCAAGTTTTTCCTTATATACAAAGCTGAAAAGTTTCTTTACATCGCAATATATTCTCATTTCCTCTACCAGTCTTCTTTTTGCTGCATGGATATTTGATTCATCCGGATATGGGTGCGTGCAGCAGGCATTTGTCCACAAGCCCTTAGAATGATATTTAGTTAAAGCTCTTTTCTGTAATAGCCACTCCCCTTTTGAATTGATTATAAATACTGATACAGCACGATGAAGAGAAGCATTTTGATGCGCCTCCATCTTTTCCATAGTGCCTAAAGCATTATCACTTTCATCTACTAATATTACGGGATTTGTTTTCATTGTATTAAATTGGTAATCATTTAAATAGTTTGTTTTCCTTATTTAGAATGAACATATTTTAAAAGGTAACCAAATGTATTAAAAAAAAGGGTGCGAACCTTTGCTTCATCCAACTTAACGTAGGTACCACCAAGCACCCAACAACAATTGAAATCAGCATCAGAAACACACCCTTGCGGGTGCGTTCACCAAAGTCTTTCTCTGTAACTTTAAAATTGGTCGTTTTACAACACGAGAAATCTTAGCAACGCTATTTTTTATTTATATCTTTTTTATGTCATCTTTTTAGTTCATTAGTTCATTTGTAAACAGAATATTCCTGCAATTACTTAAATTGTATTTTGTTTTATGTGCTTTTTCATTTTTAACCCAGCCAATTGTTTTCTGATATATTCCTTTTCTTCTTCAAAAGTCATATCCATTATTTCAAGGCTGAATTTATCACGAATCAATCGCATTTTACTGACAATGTCAGATTTATTAGTTATTTTTTTCATAATTAAAAATTTCTTTTGGTGTTCGTATTTCTATCATTTGATAACCTTCTCTTAAATT
>CAZMDE010000317.1:2840-3622 GCA_964564355.1 uncultured Bacteroidales bacterium
AGGTTTACAATATGCTTAAAATTCCAGCTTACAAGTACTTCTGCTTTGTTAATAGTTGCTAAGGCAATATGCTGACAGTCTGCAAGACTTGTTTTGCCTACTACTTTTTCTGAAATATATTTCTTAGCAAGCTTACTAGCCTCGGCAGTCAATTCAATCCGTTCAATTAAATTTTGAGGCAATGATTCATAAAAATTTATTATGTATTCAGGTGCTCTATATAGCTCTAACTCTAATATTTCAGAAGCAATTATTTTTATGCCTTTCTTTATAATTGTTTCAAAGAAGGGAATTGTTTCTTTCTCAAACTCTTTATCAAAATATCCGCCAAATACTGAATTATCTATATAAATACGTTTTATCATAAATGATTTGTGTCTAATTATTCATTGTTCATTGCTAATTGTTAATTGTTAATTGCCTTATCCCTTACCCCTTATTTATTTGAATATGACAAAAATACAAAATTATTTTGATATGGGTAACAGAATTATTCGTGTGTTTTAAAATTTATCTGTAAAATTCATTTAATTTTCAACAAAACTAAAACCCAACTAAGCCAAACCATGTCGTTTAAAAAAAATATTTTTAAACTTTAAACTTAACCAGGTCAAAGCCAGTGCTAGCGGATTGCTAATGGTGTGCAACTGGTGTGCTAAACCTTTATTCTCTCGTTATCAATCAATTAGAATATAGAACATTATTGCATATTTTCTAACATTTTTAAAATCAACAAAATAACTATTTTTCAGTCTATATCAATTAGCTTTCCAATAGCTTTC
>CAZMDE010000318.1:0-3614 GCA_964564355.1 uncultured Bacteroidales bacterium
ATATAAAAGCAAATATTTTAACTATTATAAATGGCTTTTTAAACTTGAGAAATAATTCTTTTGCTTTCATTGCTTGCTGTATTTTATTTCTATTTATACCTGTTTCAAATTAGGGTACAAATTTACGACAACAAGGAAGCCTTAAACAAGAGAATATGTACTGTTTTATATAAGGAAAATACCTGATTTGCAGTATTCTGCTTATTATATAATTACAGTTCTATCAGCTTATTATGTAAAGCCCAAATAAGCAAAGTGACTACATTTTTCGAACCTGTTTTATCAAGAATATTTGATTTGTGACCATCAACAGTTTTTTGACTGATAAATAATGCGTCTGCTATTTCTTTATTAGTAAGTCCTTTAGCTATAAGATTCAGCACTTCAATTTCTCTCCGGGTAAGTTTTGACAATTCATCATCATCTGTCTTCTTATCTAAATTCCTTTTAATATAAGCTTCGGTAATAGTACCTAAAAGCTCCTGTGAAAAATAGCTTTTTCCTTCAGTTATAGTTTTTATAGCTTTCAGTAATTCTTCCTCATCAACAGTTTTCGGAACAAACCCTTTAACTCCTGCTTCGAGCATATTTATTAAGTAATCCTCTTCGCCACACATAGAAATTACCAAAACTTTCAGGTCAGGATATTTTTCCAGGGCAAGCTTAGTTGCCTTCAATCCATCCATAACAGGCATTTTAATATCCATCAGCACTATGTCAGGTTTAAATGTATCTAACAGGTCAAGAAACTCCTGCCCGTTCCCTGCTTCAGCTACTATTTCTATGTCTTTATGTCCAACCATTATCATTTTCAGTCCCTGTCTGAAAATTTCATGGTCATCTGCTATGATAACTTTAAATTTATTTTGCATATGATTTGTTTTAAATTAATTTATTTTGAATTATATTGTTATTCATTAAACGTTAATTGAAAGTTTATCGTACGCAAGTTCAATAAACTCGGGTAATTCTTTTTGAATTTCATCATGCAAGCCCATCTGGTGACTTAAATGAGTTAAATAAGCACGTTCTGGCTTTATTTCCTCAATAATCTGTACTGCTTCCTTCAGAGTTAAATGCGATATGTGTGAATTTTTTCTTAAAGCATTTAATACTATTACCTTGCTGCCTTTTAATTTTAATTTTTCCTTATCAGAAATTGATTTTGCGTCGGAGATATATACAAAATCCTTTATCCTGAAGCCAAAAACAGGAAGCTGAAAATGAAAAACCTCTATCGGTGTTATGCTTACATTATTTACACTGAAAGGATTAATATCAATATTATGGAGGTTAAATTCGGGAACTCCCGGATATCTATTGATATCAAATGCATAGTTAAATTCATTCTCTATCAATCGGTTAACATGTTCCTGTGCGTAAATATCCATGTGCTTTTTCTGAAAATAATTAAATGCTCTCACATCGTCAAGTCCGGCTATATGGTCTTTGTGTCCATGTGTAAGTATAATTGCATCAAGCTTTTCTACATTTTCCCTTAGTAACTGATACCTAAAATCAGGACCAGCATCAATTATAAAAATATTTGCATCTATATCTATCAGAACTGATGACCTTAATCTTTTATCTTTAGGATTAGTAGATTTACAAACCTTACAATTACAAGCTATTACGGGCACACCTTGAGATGTTCCTGTACCTAAAAAAGTAACCTTCAATTCTATTTTTATTTATATTTTTGTCAGTGTAAAAATAGTATTTTTTTATTAAATGAAAATTAAAATATAAATATTTAATATGACACCTGAAGAAATAAAGGATAACCCTTTCAAGCTTATAGCATCAGACTGGATGTTGATAACAGCGGGACACAAGGATTCTTTTAATACTATGACTGCTTCCTGGGGAGGTCTTGGACATTTGTGGAATAAAAATGTTGCATTCATTTTCATTCGTCCTAACCGATATACTTACCAGTTCACTGAAAAAAATGAATATTTTACACTTTGCTTTTTTGAAGAGAAATACAGGAATATTCTAAATGTTTGCGGAAGCAAATCAGGAAGAAACTTTGACAAAATTAAATCTACCGGTTTAATACCTTTAGAAACAAAAGAAAAGAATATTTATTTTGAACAGGCAAGATTAGTGCTTGAGTGCAGGAAGTTATATTATGACGACATAAAGCCTCAATTTATGCTTGACAAGAAGATTGAGAGTTTATACCCTAAAAAGGATTATCATAGATTATATATAGGGGAAATAATTAATGTAGTGAGTAAGGAGTAGTTAGTAATTAATCAAAACTTTGAATTTATGAAGGAAATACAAGAAGCTATAGAATTTTTAAAAAACAAAGGTATAGATAAACCTGAAATTGGTTTTGTATTGGGTACAGGAATGGGAAACCTGAAGAATGAAATCAATATTACCTGTTCAATAGATTATGCAGATATTCCATATTTCCCATTATCAACTGTAGAATCTCATCATGGTAAGCTGATATACGGTGAAATCAGAGGGAAAAAGGTAATTGCAATGCTTGGTCGCTTCCATTATTATGAGGGATACACAATGCAGCAGATAACCTTTCCAATCAGGGTTATGAAGCTGCTCGGAATTAAGTGTCTTTTCCTTTCAAATGCTGCAGGTGCTGTAAACCTTAATTTCAAAAAAGGCTCTCTGATGCTTATTGATGACCATATAAATCTTTTACCTGAAAATCCTCTCAGAGGAAAAAATATTGATGAGTTGGGAAAGAGATTTCCTGATATGAGTCAGCCTTATTCTCAATTTCTGAACAATAAAATGCTTGATATTGCTGAAAAGGAAAACATTTTATTAAATAAAGGAGTTTACGCTGCTGTTACTGGTCCTAATCTTGAAACTAAAGCAGAGTACAGGTATCTTCGCATGATAGGTGCAGATGCTGTTGGTATGTCAACTGTTCCCGAAGTAATTGTTTGCAACCACATGAACTTGCCCTGCGCTGCAATATCGGTTATTACAGATGAATGCGACCCTGATAATCTTTTACCTGTTGATATAAAAGAAATTTTAGCTGTTGCCGCCACAGCCGAAACCAAACTTAATAAACTATTTGTAAAGTTAGTTGAAGAACTATAAATATCAACTTTGCTCATTGTTCATTGCTCATTGCTCATTGTATTTTCCCGTCCCTGATTGTCAGCTTTCTGTCTGCCAGATTAGCAAGTATTTCATTATGTGTAACAATTACAAAGGTCTGATTAAAAGTATCTCTTAATTTGAAGAATAGCTGATGTAAATCTGTAGCTGATGCTGAGTCTAGATTTCCTGAAGGTTCGTCAGCAAGGATAACTGAAGGATTGTTGATTAAAGCTCTTGCTACAGCAACTCTCTGCTGCTCACCTCCTGACAATTGTGAAGGTTTATGTTCAAGTCTATCCTTCATCCCTAAGAAAGTAAGCAATTCTTTAGCTCTTGCCTCAGCAGCTTTTTTTGAAGTTTTCCCGATAAAGGCAGGTATGCAAACATTCTCAGTTGCTGTAAATTCAGGCAAAAGATGATGAAACTGAAAAACAAATCCTATTGATTTATTTCTGAATTCAGCAAGTTTCCTTTCACTTAGCTTTGTTATATTTTCATTATTTATTTCAATTATCCCGGCATCT
>CAZMDE010000319.1:0-3603 GCA_964564355.1 uncultured Bacteroidales bacterium
TTTTACCCTGATATTGAATTGAATGATTTGCTGAAATGGGCAACTTTGAATGGTGCGGATTTCCTCCAGCTAAATGACAAATTCGGGAGTTTTGAAAGAAGCAAATTCCCCGGAATAAACCTGATTGAGAATGTGGATATCACCAAACCAGCATTATTAAAGGAAAGTAAGGTAAGAGTTTTATTTTAAAATAGGATGTAATTAGTTAATGAACCGGTGAACCAATTCTCACCAATTATCAGCTTTCTTTTCTTTAGGCTGCATTTCTTTCTGGAGACTGTCAAGAAGCTTATTTATTTCGGCATCTACCTGTGTAAGGTATAAATCACATTTATCATTATACTGAGGGTCTTTTTTGTTTAACCATCTTTCAAGCGGGAAGTAGGAAGCCCGTTTTACATTAAAGTTTGTAATTGTAGTCCTATATCTGCTATCTTTAAATTCAAGTATGATTGTATACTCTATGGTTCCTTTAGGTATTTTTAAATCTTTTTCCTGACCAAAAACCTGAAAACGGGCAATACCTTTTATCTTACTGTTTTCTTTATCCTTTTCTCTTATTACATCTGTAGGGTTTTTATAATAACTTTTAAACCACAGCAATCCTCTTTCATACAACTCATCTTTAGTTCCTGTTTCATTCTCAACATATTTATATGTTATTAGCTTGGTATCAACATCCATAGGTAGATTAGGAGCTTCAACAGTTTTGCTCTGGGGTTTAGCAATAAAATTAATGGAAATCAATAAGAAAAAAAGGCTTATGTATTTTAGCATAATAAAAAAGTATTATAATAATTTGAGTTGCAAAATTAATAAAAAGTGATAAAAAATTAGATTTATTAATTCTTCTAATTCTATGTTTTTAAACAATAGAAAATTATTATAAAAACTGTAAAAAGAATGGTTTTAATAATTATTACTGCTATGAGCTGACTAATTCAGTACGACCGGGTTAGAAACCTTTTCTTTTTGGAGGGCTAAATCAATTACTTCTATCATATCTTTTATATAAGTGAATTTTATTCCCTTTATATAATCCGGTTTTATCTCGGCTATTTCTTTTTTATTTTCTGCAGATAAAATGATGTTAAAAATCTTTGCTCGCTTGGCTGCAAGAATCTTTTCAGTTATGCCTCCTACAGGCAAAACCTTGCCTCTGAGTGTTATCTCACCGGTCATAGCTAATTTATCTTTAACTTTTCTCTGGGTAAAAGCAGATGCAAGTGAAGTAAATAATGTAATACCTGCAGAGGGTCCGTCTTTAGGAGTAGCACCTTCAGGAATATGAATATGCACATTCCATTTTGAGAAAATTTCAGGGTTAATATTCAAAATATCTGAATGAGCTTTTAAATATTCAAAAGCAATAGTGGCAGACTCTTTCATAACATCTCCAAGGTTGCCGGTCAAAGTGAGCTTTCCCTTTCCTCTGCTAAGACTGACTTCTACAAAAAGTATTTCCCCGCCAACTGGTGTCCAGGCTAACCCGGTCGCAACACCCGCAACTTCCTGGTTTGTGTCTTTGTCAATCTGGTATTTAGGGGAACCAAGAATTTTAAATAAGTCTTCTTCTGTTATATTTTTATTGAACTTTTCTTTTGCAACAATATATTTTACATTGCTTCTTATGATTTTGGCAATCTGTTTTTCAAGAGTTCTGACGCCTGATTCTCGGGTATAATCCTCTATAATTCTTTCCAATATTTTTTCAGAGAAAACAATCTGCTTGCTCTTAACCCCATTTTCATTGAGTTGTTTAGGAATAAGGTGATTTGCTGCTATCCTGATTTTTTCTTCCAGCAGATAACCCGGCAATTCAATAATCTCCATCCTGTCTCGCAAAGCAGGGTGGACAGAATTCATTGTATTCGCAGTTGCAATGAACATTATTTTTGACAAGTCATAGTCCATCTCAAGGAAATTATCATAAAAGCTATTGTTTTGCTCAGGGTCAAGAATTTCCAGCAATGCTGCCTGCGGGTCTCCGTTTATGTTATAGCCTATAACCTTATCCACTTCATCAAGCATAAAAACAGGATTTGAAGAACTGACCTTTTTAAGGTTCTGTATGATTCTTCCCGGCATAGCGCCTATATAAGTTTTCCTGTGGCCTCTTAATTCCGACTCATCCTTAATTCCGCCCAGCGACATCCTTATGTATCTTCTCCCCAATGCCCTGGCAACTGATTTACCTAATGATGTTTTGCCTACACCCGGAGGACCTACCAGGCATAATATAGGGGACTTCATATCGCCCTTAAGCTTAAATACTGCAAGGTGTTCAATTATTCTTTCTTTTATTTTTTCAAGTCCGTAGTGGTCTTCATCCAGTATTTTTCTTGCTTCGACAAGGTCGAAATTATCATCTGTAAATTCATTCCACGGAAGTTCAACTATTATTTCAAGATAGTTTGATTGAATAGAATACTCGGCAGCTGCAGGATTCATCCTCTGTAATTTACCAAGCTCTTTTTCAAACTTTTCCTTTATATTATCAGTCCATTTTTTCCCTTTTGCTTTGGCAGTCAGGTCATTTATTTCCTGCTGGTGAGGGTTTGCGCCTAACTCTTCCTGTATGGTTTTCAGCTGCTGATGCAGTATGTAATTTCTCTGTTCTTTATCAATATCAACTTTTACCTTGTCCTGTATCTGTGTTTTCAATTGAGCAACCTGTATTTCTTTTGTGAGATAAGAGAGAACCAGGTTAGCCCTTTCTCTGAGGTCATTAACCTCAAGCAGTTTTTGCTTTTGGTTTAAATCAATATTCAGATTGGAAGAAACGAAGTTCACAAGAAAAGAAGGGCTTTCTATATTCTTTATAGCAAATGATGCTTCATTAGGTAGGTTGGGTGACAGATTAATCAGTTGTATTGACAGGTCTTTCAAAGATGATATCAATGCCTGAAAGTTTTCGTCAGCAGGAATTTTTATGTTTTTATCAAAGGAGCTTACTTTTGCCTTAAAATAAGGTTCAGTTTCAATCATTAGCTCAATCTGTATTCGCTTTCTGCCCTGAATTATAACTGTTGTGCTTCCGTCGGGCATTTGCAAAACCTTTATTATATAGGCAAGCGTACCTATCTTATTAAGCTGATCGAGTTTCGGGTCTTCTATTTCAATATTTGTCTGTGAAAAAACACCTATAAGCTTTTTCTGCTTGTAAACATCTTTTATAAGTTTGATGGATTTATCTCTTCCTACAGTAATTGGAATTACTACACCCGGAAAAAGAACAGTATTTCTTAAAGGTAAGATTGGCAGTAATTCAGGTAACTTTTCTTTGTTAAAGTTTTCTTCATCTTCGGGTGAAAGTAAGGGGATAAACTCAGGTTCGTCATCAATCAATCCTGCAAATAACAAATTGTTGTATTCAAATAGTCCGTTCATGAAATAATCAATTTTAAATTTTTATTCGCAATAATATAATTAGTGTCTGTCAATAATGTTTCACATTTTCCAAATGTGAAACATTTATTTTTTTCTTCTCTGTGAAACTCTGTGTCTTCTCTGTGTATCTCTGTGTTACTTTTTTTAATTTATGACTTTATGGACAGACACTAATTAAACCTGTCTGAATTCCCTGGTAATTTTATATAAATG
>CAZMDE010000320.1:0-3591 GCA_964564355.1 uncultured Bacteroidales bacterium
TTCGTTAGAAGTTATGACTAAATTGGAAGATATTGGGACAAACTCATCTACAATTTTTTCCTACGGTATTGGCTTTGACAGAAGACATGGAAATGAATGGAGTTCAAGTTATAATAGACAAATGCTTGAAATGAAAAGCAAATTTAAAGAATTAGAGTCAAAATATCCCGCGCAAGTTTTTCTATCCGAAATAACTAAAAGAATATGATGAAACAACTAATTTAATAAAACAACATATAAGAAATGCTTACTCTAATCTTATGTGGGAAAGTTTTATTGTTGAATATAAGTATAAAAGCCATCCTTTGCTTGTAACATTTTATCATATTAATGCAAATTCAGATACAGTAAAATTTATTGTACCTAAGAATGTATTTGGCACTATACCGCCAGATTTTGCAAGTTTTTCATTAACAGGCAGTATTAAGGAAATTGAAAAAGAAACAAATCAATTAATTGATATCAACCAAAAAGAGATTGCTTTATTAGAGAAGTATTATGATTTGGACAAAGATAAAACATTCTACTATTGGAAATATAAAGATAATTCCTATTTAAAAGTTTCTACGACACTAATAGGCTACGGAACCCCACCAAATGATTGGGTACTTGAAGAAACAAACATGTTTGGAACGACAAGAAGACCTATCACATTTAAAGAGGCTGTTACATATTTAAATATGCCTAATGTTAAAGTAGACCCTATTGCTCGTATTGAACTTGAATCATGGATAATCAAAGCAAAAGAAAATGAAAAGACATATATTACAAGAAAGTCAGATATTTTAAATACCATAAAAAGTGAAACAAGAATAATTCAAAAAGAATTAAAAGAAGTGCAAGAATTTAAAGAAAAACTTGCTAACCGTAATAATCAGGATTTAATAATTGATGCTTTTCTTCGTGGTTGGGCGTTTAATACTCAGAGTGACGAGCTTAATACTAAATTAGACGATTGGTATAACGCAAAACGTCCTGTTGTTTGGGATTATATATTAAATAAATATCCAAATGCAAAAGTTACAGGTAAATTAGCAGGAATTTTTCATTCGGATGATGTTTATTTTCATATTTCTTTAGACAAACAAAATTATATTATTACGCCATTTAAAATAGTTGGTGACGATTTTATTCAAGTCATTGATAAGAAAGTTGGTATATCTCAGTATTTTACGCCATCAAATTTTCGTTTTGTAACAACTAAATTTTAATTTATATGAAAACATCAAAATTTATTCTTTTTGTTACTTTGGCTTTAATTGGTTTTACAAGCAAAGCCCAAACAGTTTTGAACGGTAGAATAGAATCTATATCCTATGCAAAAGTTGATTCTGTTATAGAACTATCCATGATATATTTATTTGGTGAGCCACGTACACCTTCACAAACATCCTTTTATAATAAAGATTTATGGATTGGAGATTGGCATCGTGAGAAACTGCAAGAGCTTGATATCTATGAAAAAAAATCAACTTTCATTGGTATCGAAAGTGAGGTTAAAACAAATGGAAAAACTATTGTTTTTGATGCAAATGAAACTGCAATTGCAACGGATTTTGCACTAAAAGGAACTGATAATATTTCAATAACGAAAGATAAGGTATTTGTAGAAAAAGACAATAGACTCTATCAAATTCCGATAAAATTTACAGGTGATAATACTGTAAATTCTGAAAATTTTTCAACAATAGACAAGACAAAACTAAGTAACTATGTTATTGAAAGTTTTAAGTTTTCAGGTTCAACACCATCAAACATTGAAATAAAAGCATCAAATAAAGACTATGATTTATTTATTTTTAAATCAAGTTTCATTCCTGAGGATATTTCAATAAAGAGAATTAATATGAGAACAACCCAAATTTTCAAAATGGACAGAAATGTATATTATGTATTTAATGATTAGAACTTAATGTCAATTTACTTGCCTAATATTAATATTGAATCGGTTAAACTCATTCCAGCTAAAAGAGAGGATATAGATAAATGTCCTCTCTTCAAGGATTGTTTAATAGATGTTCATAAGTCAACCGAAATAATTAATAAATTGCCAGATAATAAGCAAAAAATAATTATTAATTTTTTATATTCTCATGTTAATTCAGGCTTGTACTTATTAATTTACAATGGTAGTTCAATTATCGTTGGAGAATTGACAATAAATGAAAAAAAAATAGAATTTAGCCTTATAGTTCAGTTAAACCATTACTACAAAAAACATATACTTGACATAGTTAAAGATAATTTTGGTAAACAGGAATATGAGGAATTTTTTTCATTCTCAAAAGTTATGAATTCAATATTTTTGTTACCATTGTTTGAGTTCATCACTTCAAATTCTATTCATCTAATAATTGCCCAAAATTTGAAATCAGATGAACTAAGTATTTTCTTTGATTTATCTTGTTTTGCAGACCTAAGATATCGTTTTTCATTAATTGAAGAAAACGATGATTTTCTTATATCAAATGTTACTTATTTATCAATTTATGATTTTATTTACAAATTATCAAGTGTTCCATTGCCCTTAATATCTTCGTTTGTATTACTGTATGGTTTAAAGAAACAAGATACAGATGAAGATTTAATCTCATATTCTTCAAATAAAGAAAAAAATGAAGCAATAATCAGAGAAAATATTTATCAGAAAACGTTTGAACTAATTAATCAACAAGGCAGCCGAGTATATGAATTATCTGGCATTAATCAATTTGAGCATTTATTTAGAACTGAATATAAAGGTACTGTTATACAGATATTAACACACTTTCATCATGAAAGATTATTTACAAAAGATTTAAAAACCATTCGTTTCAAACAAATTGAAAATTTAATTGATAATTTAGTAAATGAAAAACAATTAAGAGATGATATAATGATTGATGCAATTGCTTGTTCCAATTATTTTTCATTTAGTAAACTTTATAATAAAAATATAAAATATGTGTATTCAAGCCATCATGATTTAAGCAACAACCTTGCATCGTTTATGCTCTATGAATTTTACTCGGGTCATAATGCAAAAATTCTTAATTGGAAAGTACCTTATATTGACGGTAAAACTTATATACATGAGGCTTGGTCAAATGTTACTCGTTGCTTTTATACAATGATGAATAAATATAATCAAATATCAATTCCTTAACATTAAAATTTATATATTATGGATAATTACGTTATTAATGGTGAAAATCTTCAAGACTTATTAGATTATATTGAAGACCAACAAGATGCTAATGAATTACCATCTGACTTTTCAACTCAACCAGAATTTATTGAGAATAAAGAAACTTTGAGTGTGGCATTAGCTGCGATTGCTCTAACAGGTTTAGCAGGAGTTGTTAGCACTGTACTGATTGAATTTTTCAAAAAGCAACTTGCAAAAAAATCGCAGAATGAGATTACCATTACAAGGAAAAATGAAAGAGGTGAGGAAATAAAAGTAACTTTAAAAAATCTTTCCATTGATAATGTTGAATCAGAAGTGAAACGATTCTTTACCAATTGATATAAAGAAAAATATAATAATAAAAAAACGCTAACATTTTAGGAATTAAGGCACAGTTGAGCCCCGAAAAAAGGCAGTAGGTT
>CAZMDE010000321.1:0-3581 GCA_964564355.1 uncultured Bacteroidales bacterium
TATGCACGAACTGACAATAGCAATGGAAATAGTTGAGATAGCAAAGGAATATGCTGATAAAGCTAATTCGTCTGCTGTCAGAGAGATTGAGATTGAAGTAGGAGAAATGTCAGGAGTAATGATAGATTCCCTTGAATTTGCCCTTGATATAGCATATAAAAATACTATTCTTGAAAATACTAAAACTACTATTGTAAGAATACAGGGTAAAGCCAGATGTAATAGCTGCAAGGCTGAGTTTGATTTGAATGACCTTTATACCTTTTGTCCTGAATGCTCTAAATATGACTACCAAATCATTTCAGGTAAAGAATTACGTGTTAAATCTATAATTATTGACTGAAATATAACTATCTATAAATCGTTTATTTCATAATTTTGCAATCTTAAAATCTTTTAATCTGATAATCTTTTAATCTATTAAAGTATGTGTGATACCTGCGGATGCGGACAACCTGATGATTCAGTAACCATTAGAAAACCCGGAGAAGAAATAAAACATGAGCACGACCATAAACATTCTCATAAACATTTTGATGAGCATGGCAATGAATATGAGCATACTCATGAACATGACGAACATAAACACAAACACAGCCATTCTCATGATGGGGAAGGAAGAAAAATAGTTGTTGAGCAGGACATAATGAGCAAGAATAACTTAATTGCAGAAAGGAACAGGGGTTATTTTGAAGCAAAAAACATACTTGCATTAAATCTTGTCAGCTCGCCCGGTTCAGGCAAAACATCGCTTTTAGAACGAACTATCAGAGAGCTCGGAAAAGAATTAAATTTCTTTATTATTGAAGGCGACCAACAGACCATGAACGATGCAAAACGCATAGAAGATGCAGGTGCACCAGTCGTGCAAATCAATACAGGCAATGGCTGTCACCTCGACGCTGATATGATTAACAAGGCATATAAAAAGCTTGAAGTAGCTGATAAATCTGTTCTAATAATAGAAAATGTTGGTAATCTTGTATGTCCATCATTGTTTGATTTGGGTGAGGCACACCGCGTAGTAATTATAAGTGTTACAGAAGGTGATGATAAGCCGATTAAGTATCCAACAATGTTTCATACTTCCGATATTTGTATTATTAATAAAACTGACCTTTTACCCTATGTTGACTTTAGAATTGAAAAGGCAAAGGAATATGCATTGCAGGTTAATCCGAAATTAAAGTTCTTCGAACTCTCTGCAAAATCAGGCGAAGGAATTGATAATTGGTATACTTGGCTAAAAAAAGCAAAAAAGGGAACTGAAAAATAACTTCCTTATTCTTCAATCAAGAATTTCCAGGTACAGTAATTTTCCTCTCCATGCTGGTCAGGCGGGCAGCAAATACATTCGGTTTTAATCCTGCTATCTATTGCAGAAGCAAATGAAGTGTATTCAACAATCCCTGCGGATTTACATGGATAATCATCCAGACCTTTTCGTTTCCTTGCTGATTGAACCCTACAGTCATTCATCCTGAAAACAAAGCTGTTTGGGGTTTCATCAGTAATAGATTGAACATTTATAAATGCATATAAGCGATACATCAGCGCTTTCTTCAAGCCTTCCAGACCAGCCTGTTCCGGAAGATTCAATATGCGCTTTATTGACCATGCTTCTAAAGGGGAGAAGTCTGCCCAGCTTGCATCATTGCATAATTTAGCATCTTTCATGTTTTGCGAAAACTCTACAGCCTGGAACCAAATACCGTCATTGGCAAGCCAATTGGCAGCAGCACTTTCCCTAAGCTTGTTTTGCTCTTCTTTGGGCATTTCAAGCATAGCAGCAGGAATATTATTTGTCATCTCAAATCCAAGGACTTTGGAAAGCCTGTTCATTTGTAATGTGAGACTTTGTTTATACACATTGTCTAACACTTCAAGAGCTTTTTCTTTACCAAGATATTTTTGAGCATTAGCAAACCACATAGCATGGTGCATCATAGTGCGATGAAAAAAATCAATTATAAGGAGTGCATTTTCCTCCTGACTGAGTGTTGCTTTTTCATTCATGATTAATATGAAATTAAGTTATCAGTTATTACATCCTTCATGATTATGGCATGTTTCGCCTGAATCAGAAAATTTATTATTTAACCAGTCAGTCAGAACATCCTTTGTATTTCCACTGCATCCTCTCACTACTTTGATGCCAAAATACTGAAGAGTTTGAAAGGCGCCTTCGCCCATGTTACCTGCCAGCATATTGTCAACACCCTTTTCTGCTAATATTCCTGCCACACCGGATTTGCATCCACAACCTACGGGGGCATTGAAGGTTTCTGTATTTGAAATCTGATTATTTTCGCCTATTGAATAAATGGTGTATGATTCACAATGACCAAAATGATCATCTACTTTTCCGTTTCTTGTTGGAATTGCTACTTTCATATTATATTAGTTATTAGTTATTAAATAAATTGATTAAATCTTTCATCTTTTTATTATTGTCAGAAATGATTACGATCTGGATTTTCATTTCATCAAGCTTTTCTTTAATTTTGTAACCAACATCAGTTGTTATAATACGTTTGATATTATGTTTCTTAAATAAATTTGCAACTTCTAATCCTGCATGTTCAGGTAAAGATTTAAAAAGGTTTTTAATAAATTCCATATCTTTAGTTACTGTATCATATATCAGAAAATAAGAACATCTTGCAAGATGCTTATCAATTTTCGAGTTAATGGTATTACCGGTTGATGCTATTGCAATCTTCATTTAGTTGATAGTTGTTTGTTGATAGTTGTTTGAGAATTAATTCATTTTCTCCTTTTAATTTCTTTAAAATGTCAATACAGTTTTACTCTTTCTGATTATATCATACAAATCACTCATTGTAGAAACCGTGCAAGCTTTGGGTTCTGCAATATTTCTGCTCTCCAGACAAGAACCGCAAGCAAGAATCTTCCCTTCGCTTTTCATATAGATAGCTGTCTGTTCCTTAACATCAAATTGCTTGTTATCCAATGAATTCAATTCAACTCCTTTGCCTAACAGAAAAATGTTCACAGTATCGCCAGCACTTTTTGAATAATTAGCCAACCTTAACGCATTCCAAACAGTTTCCGGATCATTTGAATAAATTACAATACCAATAGATGTGGGTTTGAACGTTTTTGCAGTATTTCCGCCACATTGTGCATTAATGATGTAAGCAGATAAGCTCATTAAAATAGTCAGATTTAATAATACTTTTTTCATAATTTAAAATATTTGAGTTAATATTAATAGGATGTCAAATGTTATTTTTTATTCTTGTTGATATCGTCATTTATACTTTCAATAGAATCGGAATTGCATATAGGGCAATTAGTTGCTTTCTTATTTTTTGCAGGAATATTGAAAATACTTGAACAATTCGTGCATTTAAACCATTCAGCATTAAAATGGGATTTCCCTCCTTCAATATCTATCTGTCGGGTTTCAGCCATAGCAGTTGCAATCTTTCTTCTGGCACTTTCATAAATTCTTGTAAAGGTAGGTCTTGAAACCCTCATAAATTTGGATGCTTCCAATTGAGTCAGCAATTCATAATCACATAATTTGATTGCCTCATATTCCTCAATAAACAAAT
>CAZMDE010000322.1:0-3568 GCA_964564355.1 uncultured Bacteroidales bacterium
GAACATCTTCAGTAATTCCGAAATTAAAAATATATTTATCCTTTACATACTTTCTTGTTGAAATTCCAATTCCGGTCAAATAAGAATCTGCATCTGAATATATATGAAGTGTATCTTTTTTATCATCGGGTTTAAAAGAGTATCGGGTCAAAATCACTCGCTGGGCTATAATTAAATTTGTAGCACGCTCATTTTCAGTATTACCTTTGAAAATTTTGAAAGATTTACCTGCCCAATAATCTACTGTAGTATATTTAAACAAATCTCTTATCAATCGTTGCGATACATTTGCGCCTCCTGCCCACTCTGTATATGGAGAGAAAAAAGGACGCTCAACTCCCGCGCTTATGATGGTATTTTTATTTACATCAATTCCATAATGAAGTGTTGCATTGATATATGTGTTCATAATATTAGGAATAAAATAATTTGCATCATATGCAAGCTTTTCAACAGGCTTAATCCAGTTAAAAGCATTCTGTAATATATGCCCTGTTCCTAAAAAATTATTATCGCTCAAATCAACTAAGAAATTTGATTTGGAAATATCAAACTTTGGAATAATGCTCCATCTGTCCAATACACGAATATAAATATCAACTGAATCATTTTGCTTTTCAGATTTAACAACATTAAATAAAACATCCTGTATGTATTGCTGGCTGCGTATCAAACGCTCGGATTCATTTACAAGCAGCGAATCAAACGGTTTGTTTTTTTGAATACGGAGCAGGTTTCTTATTGTTCTTGACCTTGTATTAATATGAAGGTCATTTCCTGTGATGGAAAGATCATCATGAGGTTTTATTGTTGTGTCATTTATTGAATAACCAAAAGGGTCTAATGTAACTATGTTGATATTTCTAATAATTTTCCCTTCGAAATTAACATACGTTTTTCGTATCTGCTTTTCAGTTCTTTTCTTTTGCTTTGTTGATTTATGCTGTACAGGCTTAAAAATTAACCTATGAAAAAACTGCGTGAACTTTCTTTTTTTAGAAAATGTTTCTATGTCTTTGTATATATTGGATGTGTCCTGTTCTAATGCATCTGAAGTGTCTTTATTAATCACAGGTTTCTGCGCAGATGTGAATTGACAAATGCAGATAAATAAAAAAAGAAAGACAAATATTTTTCTAAAGCGCATTTAAAATTTACCGGTTTATGACGCTGCAAATTTAATTTATTAGAGATGTAACTGCGTTGTAATTTCTTAACCATTTCTCAACACAGGTCAGAGTAAATATAAAAACTTGAAGTTTATTTTTTTAAGTTTTTTTTGGAATATTTCTTTTAGAAACAAGGTATACACCAACACATATAAATATGCCGGATATAATTTTAATTGCATCCAATCCCTCTTTTCCAAGCCATAAACCTAAAATTACCACAATAAGCGGCTGTATGTATATATAGGAACTTGCTGCTCCTGCTTCAACTTTTTTTAATGAATAAGTTATAAGCAGGTAAGTTATAAAAGTGGTGAAAAAAATGACGTAAACAAGAGATAACTTAACATTAAGAGGCGTTCCTAACCATTTAAAATTATGCATCTCCCCTATTGTAAATGGTATTGTGAATAACATTCCGAAAAGAAATATCCACTTCATGACAGTAAATGTGTTATATTTTGCCATTATAGGTTTTACAAATACGAGGAACAAAGCATAACTCGTTGCATTTATAAGAATAAATATATCCCCTTTAAATGTCTGGCTGCTTATTGTTATTTTTGCATTATAAGCTATCAGCATTATTGTTCCAATCATACCTATTATCACTCCTGCAAGCTTCATTGGGGTTATTTTCTCCTTTATTAAAATTGATGCGAAAACAAGTACAAGCACAGGATTGATAAGCTGGACAAAAGAAGCATTTAAAGGAGTTGTAAAATTTAATCCTTTAACGAACATTATCTGATTAATGCAGACACCTACAAGTCCGCATAAAATTAACATCCATATATCTGCTTTATCTATTTTTTCAGGATAAAATAGTTCTCCCACTATCCAGAATAATACAACTGTCACAAGTATTCTCAGAAATATAATCTGGTTCGGTGTGTAATAATCCGGCATTATGTTTTTTAATATCCAGAAATTAAATCCAAACAAAAGACTGGCTAATATCAATGCAAGATGTGATTTTGTAATTTGATTCATTTATTTATTATTTCATCGATTATAATCTGTCCAAAAATATATCATTTTCTTTTAACAATAAATTTAATCATAGATATTCATAATTCAAAACTCATAATTCAGAATAAATTTATATGTTTGCATAGATTTTCCAATAACTCTGATGAGATATTCAATATTTATTTTCTTTCTTCTTTTGGTTTGTAAAAGCTTTGCGCAGCAGCTTTATCCACTTAACAGGGATATGGTGCAAAATGCAGATGAAATTCTTATTAAATCTAATATGAGTTTCCACTCTGAAAACAAACCATACCTTGAATCCGAGCTTAAAAATTTCATGAATAATGATTCAGTCAATATTTTTAAAAACAGGGATAATCTTCTTATTGGTATGATTCAAACCCAGTTTCAATATACATTATGGAAAAAAACCAGAAATGAAAACCTGCTTTTAGTTAAAGGAGAAGATTTTAAAATATCTGCTGACCCATTGTTTAATTTTGGATTTGGAATGTTTAAAACCTTTGGCAAAAGCATGTATAATTACAACTCTACTTTCATTAATACGCGTGGTGCAATTATAAAAGGACAGATTGGTAAAAATGTTGCCTTCTTTACTTATTTATTGGAAAACCAGGGAAGGTTTACTGATTATA
The DNA here is from genome assembly GCA_964564355.1 of uncultured Bacteroidales bacterium. Classification (GTDB taxonomy): domain Bacteria; phylum Bacteroidota; class Bacteroidia; order Bacteroidales; family JAGODS01; genus CAZMDE01. Next base: position 2,798 of record CAZMDE010000322.1, read on the forward strand.
TTAATGAAAAGATTATAAAAACCAATGTGGTTCCGGGTGAAGGGAGAGTAAAAGATTTCAAGAAACCCAACCAGTATGACTACTCTTCTGCAATGGGATTGGTATCTTATTCGCCTTCACAGCACTTCAACTTCCAGTTCGGGAATCATGAAAATTTCATAGGTGATGGTTACAGGTCGCTCCTGTTGTCTGACAACTCTTTCAACTACCCTTTTTTTAAAATGAAAATGAATTTCGGAAAGTTTGAATACACTAATATATATGCCACTTTCCAAAATGCTAAGTATTCACTCAAGCTGCCTTATGAAACTGTTTTCCAAAAGAAATACGCTACAATGCACCTTCTAAGCTATAATGTTACAAAAGGTTTTAATATTGCCCTGTTTGAATCTACAATTTGGCAGGCAAGAGAAAACAATGCTCTTAAACCTTTCCGGATTGAATACCTGAATCCTGTTATTGGTTGGCAAACCATAAGATTCAATTTAAACGGAACCAATAATTCCATGCTTGGTTTAAATACTCATTACAAATTCCTAAAACATCACTGCTTTTACGGTCAGTTAGTAATTGACGATTTAGGGTCTGACAATAATAAATACGGTTACCAGCTTGGCTATAAATACTATAATGTGTTTAATATCAAAAACCTTTATTTCCAGACAGAATATAATACAGTTAAGCCGTTTACCTATGCAAACAAGGACTCTGTTCAGAGCTATACTCATTACAATCAGCCTTTAGCACATCCTTTGGGAGCTAACTTTATGG
>CAZMDE010000323.1:0-2740 GCA_964564355.1 uncultured Bacteroidales bacterium
AACATGAAATCGCCAGTAATATCAGCATCAATATAATCGGAATTAAGTTTTAGGATTTTATGATTCCTTCCCTGTTTATTTAATGAAAAAGCAAGATTATTTAAATTATAAATTTGCTTACCTACAGTATATTTAGTGTCATGAACCTGAATTTCTCCCTGAACGCTGTCAATATTATCACCTTCAATATTGACTTTCAGCAATGTTGTTAGTTTTACTATTGAATCATTTTTTATCAAATTCAGTTTGTTAAGATTAGCATCCCTTACAACTGTAACAAAATCCATTACAGGGTTTTTCTGATTACTATAATCAACTATCCCTGCAAAATCCATGTAAATATTAGCATCATTAATCTTCAAATGCCCTTCAAACCTTTTTTTACTAACATCTCCATCAATGCTGATATTATTATATTTATATTTTTTAAAATAAAAAGTATCAACAACTCCGGTTAGGTTAACAAGAAGATTTTTACTATCCAGCCCGCTTCCATTTATGTTTATCTTAAAATCAGCTCTTCCGAAATTCTTATTTGAGCTTAATTTTCCGATATTAAAGTTGCTAGCCTTGATCTTACCGGAATATTCTATTAAACCATTATCCTTGTTCTTATTAAAAGAAAGTTCAGTTTTAGCATTGCCTATGTCAGTAATAAATTCTGCATTTGAAACAAATTCATTAAAATATCCTGAAAAATTTCCCTTAATCTTCAAGTCTCCCAAAGCAGTTAAAATGTCAGGCAGTTTCAGGTGGTTTTCTTCGCTGGTTGTTAGTTGCTGTTTATTGTTAACCGGCAGATTAAAAGAATCAATATCTCTTTTAGAAACAACGAATTTATCAACATAAAAATTAACATATGTCTTTTCGAAATCAGGTAAGCCTTTGCAAGATAGATTTGCAATTAATTTAGTAGAGTTACCATATTTAATATTTAAAAATTTACCCTTAAAATCATTTATTCTGCCTTTAAATTCACCTGATATCCCAACCAAATCATTCATTCCCCTCATTGCAGGGACAAAATAAGCAATGTCATTAAGTTCAACTTTAGTAAGAGGTTTAAGATTAGCATATAAATTTACTGAATTAAAAATATCGTTAAAATCATTGTAATTGTTATATTTTAAAACAATATTCAATGCAATTGTACTTTTATCAGTTTTAATGATCAGGTTGTTTGCTGTAAAGGATTTAGGATTTAATTGGGCTTCAACAGCAAATTTATTAAGTATAAAGCCATTTTTTTCTCTGAATGAAACATTCTTTATATTCGCTTTAATAGCATTACCGGTAAAATCAATACCACTAATTTTAACATCAAGTTCAGAAATATCAATATTATTATAATCCAAAACTGAAGCAACTACAGGTTTATTTTCTTCAGTAAATATAAAATGTGATTTTCTTATATCTAATGCTTTGCAGGTTATTTTCCAGTTATTTTCTGAGGTTGTCTTTGTGGTATCTTTACTTGAAAAATAATCAATTAAAAACTGATAATTAAAACCTTCCTCATTCCTGTATTTTCTCAAAGCAATATAAGCATCATTAAGAATAATTTTATTAAGAAGCAGTATTTTTTCATTATATTTAAATTTGCCAATACGCAATTCAAGTTTGTCAATTTTTAACAATGGTTTCTTGTGTAAGTCATTAATACTTACCTCCTCAAGAATGAGATATCTGAAATTAGTGTTGATTCCTCTGACTGATACTTCAGTTTTAAATTGATTAGAAATGTAAGCAGAGAGCTTGTGAATGAGATATTGCTGCACAGGTTGAGTTCGTAAAACCAAATACGTTAATGATAGCAGAAGCACCAGTGAAAGCAGTATGTAAAGTAATATTTTTATTAATCTTCGTTTCAACTTAGCTTATTTGTTCATTGGTCTTTTTACTTGATACTTTTTAATTGACACAAAGGTATTTTATTTATTCATAGTTTTGCCATCTTAAAGCATTTATTATTAACATCTATTCAATTTTAGTTTTATTATTATATGACCTATATACTCGGTATTGAAACTTCATGCGATGATACTTCTGCTGCCATAACTATAGATAACAAAATCCTTGCCAATATTATTGCAAACCAGGAAATACATAAAAATTATGGAGGAGTAGTACCGGAATATGCATCAAGAGCTCATCAGCAAAACATTGTACCTGTAATAGATAAAGCATTAAAGGCGGCGGGTATCAGCAAGAATCAGCTTAATGCAGTAGCTTTTACCGCAGGACCGGGTTTATTAGGTTCTTTGCTCGTAGGTGTTTCTTTTGCTAAGGCATTTGCTCTCGGATTAAATATTCCTATAATAGAGGTTGATCATCTTCAAGCGCATATTCTTGCTCATTTCATTCAGCCTAATAAAAAAGAAATCCCTGTTCCGTCATTTCCATTTCTTTGCCTTACAGTGTCAGGCGGGCATACCCAGATAGTTCTTGTAAAGGATTACTTTGATTTTGAAAAACTTGGTGAAACAATAGATGATGCTGCAGGAGAAACTTTTGACAAGGCAGCTAAAATATTGGGGCTTGCTTATCCGGGAGGACCTTTAATTGACGAGTTAGCAAAAAAAGGTAATCCTGATAAATATAAGTTTGCCAAACCATATATTAAAGGACTTAATTTCAGTTTCAGCGGCTTAAAGACTTCAATACTATATTTTATAAGGGATGAGCTAAAGAAGAATCCTGATTTCATTAATCAGGAATTAAATAATATATGTGCATCTGT
>CAZMDE010000323.1:2750-3560 GCA_964564355.1 uncultured Bacteroidales bacterium
TAATACTCATTAGCCTTTATAAAATCATTTGTCTCGGCGTAAATCTTTCCTACATTGTTATCCAACCTTGCCAGCATATCTGCATCCTTTTCATTTTCCGCAATTTCTTTGCAGTTATGTTGATATTTTAATGGACAAATTAATTTCTGCTTCAAAGCAGACAGGGATAAAAGAAATAGCAATAGCCGGTGGTGTTTCAGCGAACTCCTCTCTTAGAAACGTTTTGTTAAAAGCAAAAGAAGATTATAATTGGAACATCTTTATTCCGCAAATAGATTATTCAACAGATAATGCAGCAATGATTGCAGTTACCGCCTATTATAAATATTTAAAAAAAGAATTTACCTCCCAGGACATAACACCTTATGCCAGGTCAAAATAATAACGGAGCATCATCTACAAACTACAATCATTGATCTCTGTTTACCTGTTAATTAATCTAGGGTCGTGTATTTGCATCGACAAAGCTATAACAGCAATAACTAAAATAATAAGTAAAAACAAGTAAATAAATTGTTTAAAATTTTTCAAATTGCGTTCTGACTCAAATATTCTGAAAATATAAGATAGCGAATAATTTATTTTTTTGAATTTGGTTTCGGTTTTAACAATATAATCGGATGCTCCGTGTTGTTTAGCTTTAACCGCAACTTCAATTTGGTCATTATTTGTCAGCATAATTACATTGGTTTTGGGGCTCATCTTTTTTATTGAATCCAAAACTTCAATTCCATCTACTGCATCTGTATCCACACTATTCAGATAATAATCAAGAATAACAATTTGTGGCATTATCTGCCTGAATTTTTC
>CAZMDE010000324.1:0-3549 GCA_964564355.1 uncultured Bacteroidales bacterium
TTATTCTTTTTGGTCCTAAAAAAATACCTGTGATGGCAAAAAAGTTAGGAAAATTTATAAATGATATAAAAAAAGCCTCAGAAAATATCACAAAAGAAATAAAAGACGAAACTGAAGGAATAAAAAAAGATGCCAATGATTTAAAAGATAAGATATTATAACTGAGATAGTGAAATATTTTATTGTAAATTATCAACTTGTATTTATTTTTATATTTTTGTAGTTCAAATTTTTATTTAATCTATTAATATTTAACTAAATTAAATACTTATGGCAGTGAATAGTTTAGAACAAAAGGTTGACAATTTTATGGCAAGCGTTATTGCCAAGAATCAGGGTGAAAAAGAATTTCACCAGGCAGTAAAAGAGGTTGTTGAATCTCTATTACCCTTTATTGAGGAAAATCCGAAATATAAAGGTATTCTTGAAAGAATAGTAGAACCTGAAAGAGTTATCATGTTTAGAGTTCCCTGGAAGAACGATAAAGGTGAATTCGTTGTAAACAGAGGTTTCAGAATTGAAATGAACAGTGCTATTGGTCCTTACAAAGGTGGTTTAAGATTCCATCCTACCGTTAACCTTGGCATATTGAAATTCCTTGCTTTCGAGCAGGTTTTCAAAAACAGCTTAACTACACTTCCTATGGGCGGTGGAAAAGGTGGTTCTGATTTTGACCCAAAAGGTAAGTCAGACAATGAAGTTATGGCTTTCACTCAGTCTTTTATGACTGAACTACAGCGCCATATTGGTCCTGATACTGACGTTCCTGCCGGTGATATCGGTGTTGGCGGAAGAGAAATTGGTTTTATGTTTGGACAGTACAAGAGAATCCGTAATGAGTTTACAGGTGTTCTTACTGGTAAAGGTTTAACATGGGGTGGCAGTTTAATCCGTCCTGAAGCTACAGGTTACGGTGCTACTTATTTTGCTGACGAAATGCTCAAAACAAAAGGCAAGAGTTTAAAAGGATTAACAGCTGTTGTTTCCGGTTCTGGTAATGTTTTTCAATATGCTTGTGAAAAAATCACTCAATTAGGCGGAAAAGTTGTTACTGCTTCCGATTCTAATGGTTATGTTTATGATAAAGATGGTATCAATGCTGAAAAACTTGCTTTCATTCTTGACCTTAAAAACAATAAGAGAGGCAGAATAAGCGAATATGCTAAGAAATATAACTGCGAATATGTTGATGGCAAAACTCCTTGGGGTGTTAAATGTGATGCTGCATTCCCTTGCGCTACTCAAAATGAAATCAATGTAGAAGATGCTAAAGCTCTTGTTGCTAACGGTTGTATCTGCGTATCTGAAGGCGCTAACATGCCTTCTACTCCTGAAGCTGTTGAAGTATTCCTCAAAGCTAAGGTTCTCTATGGTCCTGGTAAAGCTGCTAATGCCGGTGGTGTTTCTACCTCAGGTCTCGAAATGAGTCAGAACTCTCTCCGTTTATCCTGGACAAGAGAAGAAGTTGACCAGAGACTCCATAATATTATGATTGATATCCACAAAACCTGCGAAAAATATGGCAAGGAAAATGACGGATTTATCAATTATGTTAAGGGTGCTAATATTGGTGGCTTTGTTAAAGTTGCCGAAGCTATGCTTGCTCAGGGCTTAGTTTAATTCTAATATTCTAAGATTAATCTGATAATCTGATAAATCTGAAGAATCTGATAATCAAAAAAGGCTGTGGATAATTTCACAGCCTTTTTTGTTTTTTGTTAATTTAGAGTCTGTATTTTTGATTGCTATGAAAGCAATTAAGAACAGACATATAAATTATTCAGCATTATTTGTATTCTTTTTTCTTTTCCATTTCTTCTTTCTCCTTTTAACTGAAGCTAAGGCACAGGAAAGATTTGGAATAGCTAATTGCATGTATGCCGGTATTAATTCTGTTTGGTTAAATCCAGCCTCTCCAGCCGGGTGCCCATTCAGTTATGATTTGAATTTAATCACAGCTCACACATATATTGATAATAATTATATATACCTTTATAAAGCAAATTTACCTGCTATAAAGTCAAATGGAAAAAATTCAATTGTAGCTCATAATATATATAATTTAAATAACGGAATAACTTCTAATATTAAGATTTATGACAAATACAAAAACAGAAATGTAAATGTGTTTGAAAATTTTCTTTTGCAGGGACCATCTATTTTGCTGTCTTTTGACAAATGGAGCTTTTCTATTATCACCGGTTTAAGAGAGAGTTTCAGCGGTTTAAATATTAATAATAAAGTCGCTAAGATTGGTTTTGAAGGGATGACATACAAACCCTTAAGTCATCAATATATTTATGTTCCCGATTTCAGAATCAATGCAAGCCTATGGTCTGAAATTGGCTTCAATGTTGCAACTGTCTTAAAACATAATAAAAGAATGCTTTTAAAAGGAGGCTTTACATACAAGTATCTTATCGGTTTTACTAATATGTATTTGCTAAACCATTCTTCTCATATCTATTATCCTAATGATGATGATATGTATTTTTACTGGGTAAATCAGGATTTCGGTCATTCAATTCCTGAATCCAATTTTACAATAGGAGGTGCCGGACATTCTGTTGACCTTGGCATTTCATATCAGCATGGTGAAAGATTAAAATTAAAATCCCACAGAGGCTATCATTATAATGCTGATGATTGTCCTGCTTTTTGTAAGCCTAATCCTTATTTATTATACAGATGGAAATTAGGCATATCGCTTTTAGATATGGGTTATATTAATTTTAATAGAAATGTAAAGACTTATGAATATAGAAATGCATCTTCTGATTGGGTGAATTTTGCTAATTGGTCTCCCGGTGATATTAAAGGTATTGACAATGATATTAGCTCCCATTTTGCTGGCGATTCTGTTGCCAAAAGCCTTAATGATAATTATAAATCAATGCTTCCAATGGCGCTGTCAATACAGTATGATTATCAGATTGTATCCGAATATTATATCAACTGTACCCTTGTGCAAAGAATACCCCATTTTAATAATCCGGGTATTGACCGCGTCAACTCTTTTTCGATTACACCAAGACTTGACAACCCTTATTTTGGTGTCGCATTGCCTATTATTTTATACGAGTATATGTATCCCCGTATAGGTTTATCATTCAGACTTTTTAATAAATTTGTTATTGGTACTGATAAAATTGGTAGTTTTGTAAATAACAGGCTCTCAGGTATGGATTTGTATTTTTCTATCAAACTCAATGCCTTCAATCCCTGCAAAACAAATAATTTCAAGTAACACTACAATTTGATTTACGATATACAATATACAATGTGCGATTTTAGTTATAACTTTTATCTCTGATTATTATGAAAAATTTAAAAACCATTCTCGCTCTTCGCTATTCGCTCTTCGCTCTTTTCTTTCTCCTTTCAACATTTCTCCTGCTAACCTCATGCCACAATAAATCTAAGGATTTAATATTAATAGCACCTCTCATCGAATACGATATGACCATCAATAACAAAGACCCTGAGCTTGATTGGTGGAACAAAAACATTGAAGGCTCCAAAAGAGATGCTTTCCTTAATAAAATCTAT
>CAZMDE010000325.1:0-3539 GCA_964564355.1 uncultured Bacteroidales bacterium
CTAAGTAGTCTGTTTTTTAATAAATGTTTGCTGATAACTGAAAACTTATTGCTGTTAGCAATTTATTTTTGTTTTGGTAATTCTTTTTTCTTACTGTATTTTTGTTTCAGGAATGCTACAACAGGAGGTAAAAGAGATATAAATATTATTGTGAGAATTACCAAAGTGAAATTCTTTTTTACAAAAGGAATATTCCCAAAGTAAAAACCTGCCAGGGTGAATGAACATACCCAAACTATATTACCAACAATACTGAAAGTCAGGAAGCGTAAATATTTCATTGTACCTACTCCTGCAACGAATGGTGCGAATGTCCTGATAATTGGCATAAAACGTGCGATGATTAAAGTTTTGCCCCCATGCTTTTCATAAAAACCATGAGTTTTATTCAAATACTCTTTTTTAATAAGTTTATAATCCTTTTCGTAAACCTTGATACCAATAAATCTGCCAATAAAATAATTGGTGTTATCACCTGAAAAGGCAGCTACTAACAATAGAAGAATTATCAAAGTTATATTAAGTGGATTTCCATCACTTGAAGCTACTGCTCCTGCTGCAAAAAGAAGTGAATCCCCTGGTAAAAAAGGGGTTACAACTAATCCTGTTTCACAGAATACTATTGCAAACAATATTAAATATACCCATTGATGATACGTATCAACAAGTATAGGGAGCTGTGTATCCATATGAAGGATAAAGTCAATAAAGGATTTAATTATATCAATCATGATTATAAAATTTTGTTGTTTATTATAAAATTAATTTATTCCAAGCCTGCAGATTTGCTGCCAAATGCAAGGTTTCCGGCATCACCAAGACCCGGAACAATGAATGCCTGGGCTGTAAGTTCGTCATCTACAGCGCAAACCCATATAGTAACTTCGGAAGAACTTACATTCCTTTTTAAATATTCTAATCCTTCCATGCTTGCTACAACTGAAACTATATGAGTATGCGAAGGTCTGCCTTTTTCAAGCAACTTTTTATATGATTTAGCAATCGAAGCTCCTGTTGCTATTAAAGCATCACACAGTATTAATATTTTATTATTCAGAACCGGTGAGGAGCAATATTCTATTTCAATTTCAAAGCGACCACTTTTATGCTGATGTCTGTAAGCAGATATGAATGCATTCTCTGCATGATCAAAAATGTTTTGCATACCCTGATGTAAAGGAAGCCCTGCTCTTAACACAGAAGCTATGACAGGTTGTTCTTTTAGAACATTTACTTCAGCAATTCCAAGTGTAGTTGCCACTTCTTTTTTTTCATATAAAAGTGTTTTGCTGATTTCATATGCAATTATTTCTCCTGTTCTTTCAAGGTTTTTCCTGAAACGCATACTATCCTTTTGAATTTCCGCATCTCTTGCTTCTGCCAGATACTGGCTAAGTACAGAATTATTATCTCCTAATATATTTACCATCTTTGCTATTTTAGATTTAAGATTTACCATTTTAATAATGGTCATTATACAAAAAACTTTAAGCTATTTTTCTTAAACCATTTAATAAAATTAACTGTTGTCCTTATATGCAAAGGTAAACTGTTTTTATTTATTGTTAAATATTTATTTTCTATAGCACCAAAGCCTTTGTAAAATCTTGCAAGATTTACATCATTCGAACCTTCAAAATCAAGTATTATATTCCGTTCAGAGTTTTCTTTTATATAATTGTCAATCAAAAGATGCATAGCACCAGTCTCTTTTCTAATCTTATTATTTCCTGAAAATAAAAATATATCTCTTGAATTGCTTTCTGCAAAAATTGCTCCTGCACAAAGCTCTCTCTTAAAATCAAAAACACCATAAGTTTTAAGCAGCCCCTTTTCCCTGAATGCATCGGTAAGATCATTCAATCTTTTATATTCCTTTTCCTGAAAATTATCTAAGTCCCTGCCCCTGTTATTTTTAAACAGGTTTATAATCTCATTACAGCTTATATCTTTAACAATTAATAAGCCCGATTGTTCTGCTTTTTTTAAATTTCTCTTATGATTAGTTGAATAATTATTTTTAATGATTTCATATTTATTACCAAGCTTCAGTTCACAGTTTATATTTTCTTTAAAGCTCCACTTGCTTATTTCTGAAAACTGAATGCTGACTTTGTTTTGTGAATTCAGGTTAATTTCAATAAACTTATAATTTTCTGAAATATAATTTAAAAACGATTGAACTATATTATAATCAATTTTATTAATTGAAAAAACTCCGAGCTGCTGAGTGAAATATGGCTGGTACAGATATTTTATACCGAATTTATTACCTATAGTCAGCGGTAAGACAGATTTATAATCATCTTCTATTATAGCTTCCCATTTTTCACTTACAATGTCAAGATACCAAGAATAAGCATAGATAGTTCCATTCACAGAATTTTCAATACAATTATCCCACTTCGCCTTATCAATCTGATTATATTCAAAATGCTTTATCAAATTATTAACTGTGAATTATGTGTTATATGTTTAAAATACTTACTACTTACTACTTACGACTTACTATTATATTATTAATTGCTAATTGAAGAGACTTCAATTTCAGGTGCTACCTTTTTAAGTAGTCCCTGCAATACATTACCCGGACCTACTTCAACAAATTTAGTAGCGCCATCTGCTATCATATTTCTCATTATTTGAGTCCACATTACAGGCGATGTAAGTTGAGATATAAGATTAGTTTTAATTTCAGACGGTTCAGTCACAGGTTTGCCATTTACATTCTGATAAACAGGGCAAACAGGCTTATTGAACAAAGTATTATTAATTGCTTCTGCAAGCTCAACTCTTGCCGGTTCCATTAATGGTGAATGAAAAGCACCTCCCACTTTAAGTGGTAATGCTCGTTTCGCTCCTGCTGCTTTCAGTTTCTCACATGCAATCTCTATACCTTTCATCGAGCCGGATATAACAACCTGCCCCGGACTGTTGAAATTTGCTGCAACTACTATTTCGTCAATGCTTTTGCATATGTCATCAATAACCTTATCTTCAAGTCCTAATATGGCAGCCATTGTTGAAGGCTCTGCTTCACATGCTTTTTGCATAGCAGAGGCTCTCTTTGCTACAAGTCTTAGTCCATCTTCAAAAGATAAACTCTTATTAGCAACTAAAGCGGAAAATTCTCCAAGAGAATGTCCTGCTACCATTGCAGGTTTAAAACTGTCACCAAGAGTATAAGCCAGGATAACAGAATGAAGGAATATTGCCGGTTGTGTCACTTTGGTTTGTTTCAGATCTTCATCCGTACCAGTAAACATCAGGTCTGTTATGCTAAAACCAAGTATTGAATTAGCTTTTTCAAACATTTCTTTTGCTAAAGGATATTTGTCATAAATATCCTTGCCCATACCGACAAACTGTGCTCCCTGTCCTGGAAAAACATATGCTACCATAATTTTTTAAAATTAATTTTAATTGCAAAAATAACAAATAATTCAGTAGTCGCTTTTGATAAGTAATTTTCAATATTTTTTATAAACAAAAAAAGGCTGCAAGATCTTCCCTGCAGCCTTTTCTGTTTATTAAGTAAC
>CAZMDE010000326.1:0-3531 GCA_964564355.1 uncultured Bacteroidales bacterium
TATTGAATCATTAATCCTATTTAAATGTATTTTACCCTTCTCATTTAGTGCATATATTCCTGTGATTCCACACATAGACAGAAGTTAAAAATTTAATAATTTGTTAACATATTAATTCAAGTAAAATATTTTGAGCAAAAGTAAGTTTTATACAATAAACTTTTTCTAAAATGTTTGTTTTGATAAATTTAATTAATTTTGTTGCCAAAATAATAGAATTAGTGAAAAGAATATTTGTTTTTTTATTGTTAATACTTTCAATATTATCTTGCCGATTTTTTTATCCTGGTCAAATGTTAAGACTGGGAAATAATTTTCAATATTCTAAATTTCCGACGATAGCAAGACATGATGAATACAGAATCGCACCTTATGATGTATTATCGTTTAGTGTATATCCAAACAATGGAGAGAAGATTTTCTCAACAAGTATTTCAGGGGGGTATGGTAGTTATGGATTAGGTCAAAACATGGGTTATACTATTAATGTTGAATCTGATGGAAAAGCAAAGTTTCCTATTTTTGGAAGGATACAAATCGCAGGATTAACAATTAAAGAAGTTGAAGCAATGATTGAAGAAAAATTGTCTGCTTATTATAAAGAGCCTTTTGTACAAGTAAATGTATCTAATAAAAGGGTAATAATAGTTTATAGTTCAGGCGAGAGTTCTAGGGTGGTTCCACTTGTAAATGATAATACCACAATATTTGAAGTGCTTTCTCAAAGTGGAGGTATATCTAATGCAAAGGCATTCAAAATAAAACTTTTACGAGGTGATTTAAGAAATCCTCAGATTTATTTGATAGATTTATCTACTATTAAAGGAGTTGTAAAATCAGATTTGGTTCTGCAGGCAAATGATATTATATATTTGGAAAGTCGACGTAGATTTGAGCAGAAAGTAATTGGGGAGATAAGCTATTACCTTTCAATATTTACAACAATGGCTTTGTTTTATAGTTTGGTAATAAAAAAATAATATTTAGTGAATAAATATGAAGTCTGCAATTTGTTTGAATTTATTATTTATAATTTTTAGTTTTTGTAAAATATAAATCCCAAAATGGCAGTAAATAAAATATCAAGCATTAATGATGAAGTTGATATAAAGTTATTCCTTTATATTACAAGAAAAAATATAATATATGCAATAGTATTTTTAACTATCGCTTTAACTTCGGCATATCTATATTTAAGATACACACACCCCATCTATCGTGCAGAGGTTGTAATTCAAATCAGTAGTGAGGAGCAGGCAGCCAATCTTGTAAATTTTAGAAATATATATAATGATAATCTATCCCGCAAGGTGGAGCTGATGCGTTCAGCTAACTTTCTATCAAGAGTATTTTCTCAATTACCTATGGATATAACTTATTATTCAAAAGGAACTGTATTGAATTTTGAACAATATAAAAACTCACCTTTTGAAATAGATGCAAAAGTTAAAGATCCTATAATATATGGCATTCCTCTTTATGTTAATTTTATTGGTAAAAACAAATATTCAATATCATATTATATTATCAATGAAGCAAGCAGAGAAAAAGAATTTTTTATTACAGAAAAAGCTGATTTTCCAGAGGTTGAATTAAGTGTAAAACTGGTTGACTATAATTTGATTGAATCAAAACAAGGGTTATTCAACCAAAACTCATTCTTTTTTGTAATTAATAATCCTGACTTAATAGTTTAGACAAATTTATTGGATTTGGAAATAAACTTACTTGATCCGGTAGCTCAAACAATTCAAATTTTTTATACAGGAAAAAGTCCATCTAAGGCGTCGGATATTGTAAACACTATTGCATCCGAATTCCAGACTTATGATGTTGAAGTTAAAAGCCAAAGTGCTTTTAAGATTTTGAAATACATCGATGAGCAGTTGAAATCAACCTTTGATACTTTAAATGATATGGAAAATAGGATAGAGAATTTAAAAAGAGACTATGGTCTAGATTCTTTATCTATTCGTCCTATGGCAGGATTAATAAATAAAAACGATAATATTGAAAATCAAATAGATAAAATTGATATAGAGATAAAATATATAGATGAATTTGAGAAAAATTTATTAGAAAATGTAGATATTGACATTTTTAAGATGCTTGCATTTTCTTCTGGGAGTGAATTTAAAAATTCTGTCTCAACCCTTTTAGGTCCTCTTAATAACTTGTTATTGCAAAAAGAGAATTTAAAGCAAGATTATACTGAAAATAGTGCTTCAGTAAGTGCTATTGATTTTCAAATAGATTTACAAAAAAAATTGATTATTGAAAATATTAAGAACTTAAAGAAAAATTTTGCTTCCCAAAAAACAAAATTAATTAATAAATGGGAAAATTTAAAAAGAAACGCATACGGTGGAACAAAATTATCTAATGAACAATTATTTCAGATGTTTGAATTAAGAAAAATTCAAAGAATGTATAATTTGAATGAAAAATATATTAATGATTTAATTGAAAAAAAGGCACAATATTCTTTGGCTAAAGCTGGATATATTTCTCAAAATGTAATACTTAAAAGTTCAAAAATACCTACTATTCCTATATCTCCTGATAAACAATTAGCATATATAATAAGCTTAGTTTTAGGCACTTTAATCAGTTTAGCCCTAATACTTATTAAATATCTAATGTATAATGAAATAACTTCAATAAATGACATCTCAAGATATACGGAAGCACCAGTACTTGGGATTATTCCAAATTATAAAAAAATTATACCTGTTTCACAACTGATAATTGATAAAAAGCCTAAATCAATGATGGCTGAAAGTCTGAGGGCTATAAGAACTAATCTACAGTTTATTTCAAATGAACCAGGACCAAAAGTAATAGCAGTGACATCAACTATTTCGAGAGAAGGGAAAACGTTTTTTTCTATAAATCTTGCAGGAATTATTGCTTTTTCAGATAAAAAAGTTATTATTATTGACTTTGATATGCGAAAACCTAAAATTCATGTTGTATTTGATTCTGAAAATACAAGAGGTGTCAGTACCATATTAGTAGGGAAAGATTCTCCTGAGGATTGCATAACAAATACAGAGTTTTCTAATCTTGATTATATAACTGCTGGTCCAACTCCTCCAAATCCATCGGAATTAATTTTAAATAAACGAATGGATGCAATGATACAATATCTAAAAACAAAATATGATTTTATTATTATTGATACTCCTCCAGTTGGAGTGGTTACTGATGGTATGAAACCAATCCAAATTGCAGATTACCCTATTTATATTTTGAAGGCTAATTATTCAAAGAGAATGTTTATACAGAATATTTTAAGGTTGATAAATGAGAATAATATAAAAAAATTATCTTTATCTGACATATAACTCCTTTTCGGTTAAATCGTCTATTCAACCATCTCCATAACACTCTCCACAATAGCCGCTGAATCGACCTTGTATTCTGACCTTAAAATATTTTGTGAGCCATGCTCCACAAACTTATCCTTTATGCCAATTCTTTTAACCTTATAATTATACTGTTTTTCAAGGACAAGATATTTTTCTGATT
>CAZMDE010000327.1:0-3496 GCA_964564355.1 uncultured Bacteroidales bacterium
TCCCGGCAATTATCCCGGCAATAATAATAATACCATCAGCAATAACTTTATAGGCGGTGGAGCTGCAAGCTGCGGCGGTTCAGCATGGGTAAACAGCGTAAATGGAGCAGTTATAGCTATTACTGTAACAGTACTTGAGGATGCTATTAACCCTACTGTAGTTGAGAATAATACCATACAGAATTTCAATCTGACAGGCGGTTCAACCAGCACAACATTCAAAGGTATTAATACAACTGCCGGAACAGTAAACGTTACAGGCAATACTATCGGTCATGCTACTACTTCTAACAGCATTCGAACAAACGGAACAACAGCAACAAATACATTTTTAGGGATATACTCAACTGTTGCAGCTTCTGTGTCTATTACTATTTCCGATAACACTGTAGCTAATATCTTGCATACCGGAGCAGCAGGAACTATCAGAGGTATATTAGTTGATGCAGGTATAACTACCATTACAGGCAATTCTGTATTTAATATTTCTTCTGCAAGCGCAAGCACAGGGACGGGCTCAACTGCCGCACTTGTTGGTATTTCAGCAACTCCTGCTTCTGACGGTCAGGTTATAGCTAATAATAGTATTTATTCACTTACTAATACCACAGGTACAGCAGCTATCAGTGTAATCGGAATTAATGCCGGTGCCTCTGCAAAAACATACAGTATATACAGGAACTTCGTACATAATTTTTCTACTACATCTACTTCTATCACGTCTGTACAAACCGGTATTAATCTGCTCTTAGGCAACATTACTCTTTCAAATAATCTTGTTGCCCTTGGTTTGGATGCAGGCGGGGCTTCGCAGACAGTTACTCCTGTTATCACAGGTATTGCTAAGGCTGGCGCAAACACTATGAGCATCTACTATAACTCTGTGTATATTGGTGGAAGCGGAGTGGGAACAGGTGCTGCCAATTCTTATGCTTTCCGCAGGACTGCTATAGGTACTGACAATGTGCGTAATAATATATTTATGAATGCCCGCAGCAATAATACTACAGGAGGCAAGCATTATGGAATAGGCATTAACTCATCCAGCAGTTTAACGGAAGATTATAATGTGATATACTCAACCGGTACAGGCGGGTATTATGGAACAGACGGAACGACTGACTACGGCACCCTTGCCGGATGGAAAATGACTTATCCAACTCTTGAGTCAAATGGTGTTAGCGGAGATCCTTTGTTTACTACTCCGGCAGGCAGCAGCGCCACAGTGAGTCTGACCATCACCAGCACAGCAAGTCCAAGTGCAGCAGAATCCAAAGCAACTCCTGTCAGCATCACCGATGATTACATTACCAATGGTGTTCGTACTGGTTATCCTCTTGGCGGACAGGTACATGGTGGCGGTACTGCCCCTGATGCCGGAGCTTATGAAGGTGATTACTCTCCGAGAGAAATGACAGCACCTGTTATTTCATATACCCCTTTAATAAATACTACTTCTCTTTTAAGCAGAAACCTGACTACAGTTACAATTACAGATGCTTCCGGGATAAATATCACAGCAGGTACTAAACCGAGAATTTATTTTAAACGTTCAATTGATGACAATGTATGGGGCGGAGATAATACCAGCGGCACAAATGGATGGAAATATGCTGAAACTTCTTCAGGCAGTAGTCCTTTTACTTTTACAATGGATTATTTATTATTATATAATGTTGGCTCTGTCCCTGTAGCTGCAGGTGATATCATCCAGTATTTTGTTGTGGCACAGGATTTAGCCACTATACCTAATGTCGGTATTAATTCAGGTTCGCTAAATGCACAACCTTCAAGTGTTGCATTAACTTCAACAGCTTTTCCTGTCACTCTTACAATCAATAGCTATGCTATTGGTGCAGGAATACAGGGAACCTATACTGTTGGCAGCTCAGGTGCTGATTTCACATCCTTTACAAGGAGTGATGGTTTATTTCATTTCATTAATCTTGAAGTTTTAACTGGAAGTTTAACTGTGAATGTGACGTCGAATATTACAATTGAAGACGGTGCGAATGCTTTAAATCAATGGGTAGAGAGCGGTGCCGGTGGATACTATTTAACCATACAATCCGATGGGGCTACTCAGAGAACTATCTCTAACAATGCTAATACACCTGACGGTATGATAAGATTAAATGGGGCGGACAGGGTTGAATTTAATGGAGGTACTAATCCTACTGACAGGAATCTTGTATTTATTAATAGTTCAGGCAACAGTACGCTTAAATTGCTCAATGATGCAACTAACAACAATATTCATAATTGTACATTTAATATGGGTACCATCTTTCAGGGCCTTGGTGGGAACTACCTTTACGGCTGTATTTATTTGGCAGGCTCATCAGGCACAACCGGTAATGATAATAATTCATTTTCTTATTGTGATATGGCTGGCTGGGCAGGAACCGGAGATGGCAGGCAGGCGCCTGTGAACAGTTTCCTTGCAATAGGTACGACTGGTAAAGAGAACGATAACATTACTATTGACCATTGCAATATTCATGATTTCGACTTTGGAAGTAATGCTTATACCTATGGTACTTACGGTGGTGTATATGGTATTAATGTTACAGGCACAGGAAATGGGAATACCTGGAATATAACTTATAATAATTTTTACAGGTCTACTGTTGGAGGTAATTCTTTAGGAGGGGTTACTTGTATTAATTTTATTCCCGGAACTGCTTCAACAGGCAATACTATCGACCATAACTTTATCGGTGGAAACGCTGCCGGAGCAACTGGTACCTGGCCGCAAAACAACAGTTCTGATGCAGCTAACACTCATTGGAACGGTATTATTGTAAATGCCGGTACAGGAAGTGCAACTATTGTTAGCAACAACACTATCAGTAATATTCTAGGGAGTCTTCAGCCCTTCATTGGTATTTATGTTGTTAGAGGAGATGTCAATTTGTATAATAATATTATAAGCAACCCTTCTACAAGTTGGGGCGGACATTTTACAGGTATTTCAGTCAGCGGAGCCTCTGTTGGGACTGTTAATATAACTAAAAATCAAATCACTAACATTACCTTACCTGTAACAGCTCCTTCAGGAGGGGTACATGATTTTACAGGGATATCAGTCGCCAATGGCATAGTCAATATCGGTGATGGTACATCAACTAATGCTAACCTGATAAACAATATCACTAATACTTATACAAGTACTACCCTAACCAATGTTACTGAGGGAATATATAATTCAAGTTCATCACCTGTGACTATAAACTACAATACAGTTTCAAATATTACTGCTAAGGGTAGTTGTATACGAGGTATTCACAATATTGGTAATGGATCTGTCAATAATAATCAAATTTTTGGTTTTACATCAACAACGAGCACTGCTGCAAGCAATCCACTTGGCGCTGCCGCATTAGGTATGTGGCTGGAAGGAGATCAGAATGCTTCAGGAAATCAGGTGTGCAATCTATCAGTTACTGATGCGTCTGCTGCAGTGGGTGCTACAGGTATATTCTGGAGACCAACA
>CAZMDE010000328.1:0-1417 GCA_964564355.1 uncultured Bacteroidales bacterium
AAAAAGCCTTGCCAATAGACACTCCATACAAGCCTCCAACTAATTCATTGTTCAGATAAGTTTCTATACTGTGTGCAAACCCCTCCTTATGAAGTCTGACATAAGCCTTTATCATATCTTCTGTTATCCAGGTTCCTTTCTCATGTTGTCGTTTCACAGCAGCACAATTCTCAATCACATCTTCAAATCGAGTATCAGCTTTTACTGTGAATTTATTACTATTAATAGTTTTGATTAAGCTCTTAGATGCTTTGAACTCTTTAGGAAACAGGACTAACCTCGGGTCAGGCGACCACCATAAAATAGGTTCATTATTTGAGTACCAGGGAAAAATGCCTTTTGAGTATGCAAGCAAAAGCCTTTTAACGCTTAAATCTCCGCCTATTGCCAGCAAGCCTTCTTCTATTGCTTCCTCAGGTTCAGGAAATGCTAATATCTTTTTGGAGAGTTCGTAAACCGGCATAAATGAATTGACAACAAATTTATAGAGAAGGCTAAATTATAAAATTATTTTAAAATTTTAGATAAGATTTAGGAAAGCAATAATCTTTAAAATAAATATTTATTATATGATAATTATTATATTGTATTTATTTGTATTTTTATAGGCGAAAATATAGCTCTATTTTATTAAATAAAATCATTCAGCTATGAAAAAATTATACTTCAAAATTGCTTTATGCATTATTAGTTTATTAGCACTTTTCGGAACAAATACCTATTCTCAAACCAATATCAGCGGACATATTACTGCGAGCACTACCTGGCAGAAAGCAAAAGGTCCATACAAAATAGGCATTGAAGCTACTATTGATCAGGGTGTAACTATTACTATCGAATCAGGCACAGAGGTTATTCTCAGCTACAGAGCCTGCCTGATAATTGACGGCACACTGATTGCATCAGGCATCAAAGTTTACAATGACAATTCTACTGCTGATATGTATGGCAGTGGTTTTAGCTTTACAGCAAAAAGCTCAGGGTCATCTCTGGATAATGTAACCTTCCAAAAAGTAGGTGGCAGCCCTAAATCCGGTGCTGTTGAAATAAGCAGCTCATCTGTAACAGTTAAGAATTGCCTGTTTTCAAATGTCAAATCAGCTATAGCAGTTCTGAACAAAGCTAATCCTGATATTCAGAACTGTATAATAGAAAATGGAAGCGGGACAGGTTTATATATTATTTCAGGCTCTCCAACTGTAAGCAATTTAAGCTTTAAGAGCACTACAGGCTACCCTATTTATATCACTGGAGCAGATTGCCAGCCTGTAATCACAGGTTGCACTATTACAGGAGGGACTGAGCTTTATGAAAAACCTTTTGTTCATCCTATGGCAATGACAAAATTCGGTAATAATAATTTTTCTGACATATTGCTTATATCTTCACAGATCACAAATAATTCAAAATGGCCTTC
>CAZMDE010000328.1:1427-3484 GCA_964564355.1 uncultured Bacteroidales bacterium
TAACTATAATTACACATTTTTCGGAGACATTACAATTGCTCAGGGAGGTATTTTAACAATTGATCCCATCACAAATATTGATTTATATAACAGAAATAGTCTGCTTGTTGATGGAACACTAATTGCAATGAATGTCAATATAAGCTGCAGTCTCAACGACACAACTAAATTCGGAGGAAGCATAGTTTTCAATAAAAACAGCATTAATTCTGTTCTTGATAATGTAGTAATTGATAAAGCCGGAAATCCTATGACATCAATCAATTCTGCAATAACAATTAATAGTTCATCTGTCAGCATTAAAAATTCAATAATCAAAAACACCTACCAGGATGGAATCGGAATATATAACAGTGCAAACCCGGAAATAGAAAATACAGCCATAGAAAAATCCAGGAAAATAGGACTTCATATTATTTCAGGCTCACCAGTTGTAAAGCAGTTAAATGTTAGCAATTGCTTTGATTATGCCATACAGATTGACTGTAAGGATTGCCAGCCTGTTATCAGTGAAACTACTCTTTCAGGTACAGGTAAAAGAGGGAAAGTGCTGGCACAACCAGGCTCGCTGACAAAATTCGGATTAAATATTTTTACTGATATTGACCTGAAAGGTGAAACAATAATGAAAAACTGCACTTTACCTCCCAATTTCAATTATCAATTCCAGGGGAATATTACTGTTGATACGAATAAAGTACTGACAATAATCGCAGGAACACAAATAGACCTGGCATCAGGAAAAAATTTAATTGTTAACGGAACATTAAAAGCAACAGGAAAGGGACAGGGCATAACAAGATTTTATTCAAGCGTTAGCGATACGAATGTTTTTGGAGGAGGTATAAATTTCGCAGCCAACAGTAAAAACTCTGTAATGGAAAATATATTATTTGAAAAGACCGGTAAATCTGCATCTAATGACGCTATATCAATAAATAATTCTAATGTGGAAATTAATAACTGCATTATAAAAAACTGCGGGTATTATGGAATAAAAATAAATAATAAGGACTGCAAACCAATAATCAGAAATACAACAGTTGAAAGAAGCCGCAGCTACGGAATATATATATATCACTCCTCCCCTGTTATAGATAATCTTACAATAACTAATTCCCGAAATTACGCTATTTATATAGAAGGTCAGGATGCTCAACCTGAAATTTCAAACTGCACTTTTAATGGCACAAAAAACGGTCTTAGCATGTGCTCTGACCCTGCATCATTAAATAAAATCGGAATTAATAAATTCAGAAATATTACGCTTACCGGCAATAAAATTGAAAGTAATATAACATTGCCTGCTTCGTACAATTATCAGCCAAAAAGCAATTTAATTATTGATACGAATTTTACTCTCACAATATTGCCTGGAACAGATATAGATTTATACTCAACATTCGGACAAATTGATATTGAGATTTTCGGCACTTTAAAAGCTGAAGGAACTCAGCAGAACAAAATACGCTTCTATTGCAGCAAAGCAGATACTTATGGTGGCGGCTTATATTTCATGGCTTCCGGACTTAACTCTCTTTTAAAAAATGTAACAATGGAGAAAATCGGAGCTGCTTACACTTACATTGGAAATAATAATTATACACAGGTGATGGTGATTAAAACCTCTTCATTGACTCTAAACAATTGCCTTATTACTGGCAGTTATCATTATGGTGTTGTGGTGCAGGGTAATAGTTCTCCGACCATACAAAACACTATTATTGAAAAATCTTATTACGGAATATATGCTGATGCAAGCTCTCCTAAAATAATAAACTGCAGCTTAACTGATAATGAAGTTGATGGTTTGTTGATTATGGGTGCTACAACTAAATCCTATGTTCCCAAAATCAGTAATTGCATCTTTGCTAATAATAAAGGTTTCGGAATTAAAAACTATGGTCCCGAAACTGCTGATGCAACCTATTGTTGGTGGGGAGATGCAACAGGCCCATATCATTCTCAGAATAATCCATCTGGAAAATGCAATTGGGTGTCTGACTTTGTAAAGTTCAATCCATGGTTAGGAAAAAAGCCTACAGGACCAGTTGCAA
>CAZMDE010000329.1:0-3480 GCA_964564355.1 uncultured Bacteroidales bacterium
TTATATGTTATAATTCCTGATTATAATGAGCAAAATACTATTGAAAAGCTTCTTGACAGAGTGATAAATGTTAAGCTGAATTATAATATTGACAAGGAAATAATAATTGTTAATGATTGCTCTACAGATAATACTCTGAAAGTTATTCAGGACTTTATTAAGGCACACGATAACAATATAGTTGTTTATACTCATGAGATAAATAAGGGCAAAGGCGCTGCTTTACATACAGGCATTGCCAGCGCAACTGGTGATTATATTATTATTCAGGATGCTGACCTTGAATACGACCCGGATGAATTTAATATTTTAATTGAACCTGTTATGAAAGCAGGGGCTGATGTTGTTTATGGTTCAAGGTTTATAGGAGGTAATCCTCACAGGATACTTTTTTTCTGGCATACTATTGGCAATAAATTCCTGACTTTCCTGAGCAATATGATTTGCAATACGAATTTAACTGATATGGAAGTTTGTTATAAGTTAGTTAAAAGAGAATTATTGCAAAGTTTACAATTAAAAGAAAAACGATTTGGATTTGAACCTGAAGTTACAAGAAAAATATCAAGGATTAAGAATGTGAAAATATATGAGGTCGGAATATCTTACTATGGCAGAACTTATGAAGAAGGGAAAAAGATAAACTGGAAAGACGGTTTCAGAGCTATTTATTGTATTCTGAAATATAGCATTGTTAGATAAGCAATGAACAAATGAAACAGTGAATCAATTATTATGCAGCTAAAGACAGAAAATTTAATAAAGAAATACAGGTCAAGGACTGTTGTAAATAGTGTTTCTCTCTATGTTGAGCAGGGTGAGATAGTTGGATTGTTAGGTCCTAATGGTGCAGGCAAGACAACTACATTTTATATGATGGTAGGTCTCATAAAGCCAAACATGGGAAAAATATTCCTTGAAGACATAGATATTACAGATGAACCGATGTATAAAAGAGCTCAAAAGGGAATTGGTTATCTTGCCCAGGAAGCTTCTGTTTTCAGAGGATTAACTGTAGAGGACAATATTAAGGCTGTACTTGAATATACTAAGCTTTCTAAAGCTGACCAGAAAACTAAGCTTGAGAAGTTAATCGAAGAGCTTGGACTTGAGAATGTCCGTAAAAGTTTTGGCTCTACGCTGTCAGGTGGTGAAAGACGCAGAACAGAGATTGCAAGGTCTTTGGCTGTTGACCCTAAATTCATTCTTCTTGATGAACCTTTTGCAGGCATTGACCCTATTGCTGTTGAGGATATTCAGAATATTGTTGCCAACCTTAAAACAAGAAATATCGGTGTTTTGATTACTGACCATAATGTCCATGAAACACTATCAATTACTGACAGGGCTTATCTCCTTTTTGAAGGCTCAATACTTAAGTCAGGCACTTCTGAACAGCTTGCCAATGATGAGCATGTTAGAAGAGTTTACCTCGGTCAATCCTTCGAATTAAGAAGATAATTGTTCATTGTCTTGAGCATACCATTCCGCATAAGAAGTTACAGACTCGCTTAGTTTAAGCTTATACAAGGTAACATAATCAGGAAGAGCATTTTTTATTTTGCCGGCAAAATCTATTAAAAGATTCTCGCAGGTAGGCTGATAAGAGACAAGAACAATCTTATCTAAATTAAGCTTATTGTTTACTAACTCTTTATGAGGGCTATTACCATTTAATACAAGTGTATGGTCAAATTTGTCGGTAATAGTTTCTTTTATAATAGATTTAAGAAGTGTGAAATCTATTACCATTCCATTCTTGGGAGAATTCACATCATTAATAATTTGTCCACTTATGGTAACTTCAAGTCTATAAGTATGTCCATGAATGTTCTTGCAGCCTCCGTCATAGCCCCATAAGGCATGAGCCATATCCAGCAGAAATTCTTTTGTTACTCTTATTGTCATAGTCTTTTACTAATATGCAAAAATTGGATAATCCTTCATTAATGAATTTACTTTTTCCTTCACTGCCTTAATCTTGCTTTCGTTAGTTATATTTGATATAACATCATCAATAAGCTCAACTATTACAGGCATAAGGTCTTCTTTAATACCACGAGTAGTAATAGCAGGAGTTCCTATCCTTAGTCCTGAAGTCTGGAATGGTGAACGGCTGTCAAACGGAACCATATTTTTATTTATAGTTATATCTGCAAGAACAAGAGTGTTCTCCACCTGCTTTCCTGAAATATCAGGGAATTTGGTTCGAAGGTCAATTAGCATTGAATGATTATCTGTTCCTCCTGATATAATATAATATCCTTTGTCAGTGAATGCTTTCGCCATTACACCGGCATTCTTTATAACCTGTTTTGTGTAATTAAGATATTCATCTGTAAGGGCTTCTCCGAAAGCTACTGCTTTGGATGCAATAACATGTTCTAATGGACCTCCCTGTTGTCCTGGGAATACAGCAGAATTAAGAATATCTGACATCATCTTTGTTTCTCCTTTCGGTGTTTTAATTCCCAGTGGATTTGGGAAGTCCTTGCCCATTAATATCATTCCACCTCTCGGACCTCTTAATGTTTTATGTGTAGTAGTTGTAACAACATGGCAATAGGGTAGAGGGTCATTCAGAAGTTTCTTAGCTATTAATCCAGCAGGGTGAGCAATGTCAAGCATAAGGAATGCTCCGACCTTATCTGCAATCTCTCTCATTCTCTTGTAATCCCAATCCCTTGAATAAGCTGAAGCTCCTCCGAGTATGAGCTTTGGTTTATGCTCCAATGCAAGTTTTTCCATTTCATCATAATCAACTCTTCCTGTTTCTTTGCTTACACCGTATGATATAGGGTTATATAAGACGCCTGATAAGTTAACTGGAGAACCATGTGAAAGATGACCGCCATGTGAAAGGTTAAGTCCAAGAAATGTATCTCCCGGCTTCAGTAAAGCGAAAAATACTGCTGCATTTGCCTGAGCACCAGAATGCGGCTGAACATTAGCATACTCAGCACCGAATAATTCTTTTGCTCTGTCAATTGCAATCTGTTCAGTCATATCTACAAACTGGCATCCGCCATAATACCTTTTTCCTGGATAGCCTTCAGCATATTTATTTGTCATACATGAACCCATTGCTTCAAGCACTTGTTTGCTGACAAAATTCTCTGATGCAATCAGCTCAATTCCGTGCAATTGTCTGTCTTCTTCTTTTTTTATAATATCAAATACTGCTGTATCTCTTTTCATAATTTATAAATCATTTTAACTTTTCGCAGCAAAAATAGAAATTATTTTAATGTTGTCCTTTTATAAATATAAATCTTACTGTAATTTTACTAAAGTCGTCTTAAAAGATGGGCTTTATCTCAACTAAATTAAAGGTAGGGGAAATGTTTGTTGTTTAAGGGATTAACAGATTATTTGTTTTTTTAATTGTTTGCTTGATATTTGTTTTTTTAATTTTCAGTTTTGTAGTGATTCCGGCGGGAGTCGAACCCACGACCCACAGCTTAGAAGGCTGTTGCTCTA
>CAZMDE010000330.1:0-918 GCA_964564355.1 uncultured Bacteroidales bacterium
TACTATTGTTGTCGTTAATGCAGGAATATTAATGTACCAAATCTTTTGCAAAATGTTAGCACCATCAACATTTGCCGCATCATATAACTGTAAATCTACACCAGATAATGTAGCAATATATATTATTGACCACCATCCCATCCCTTGCCATACCCCAGACACTATATAAATAGTTCGAAAATACTTGCTTTCTTCCATAAAACGTATAGGCTCACTACCAAACATTTTTATAACCGTATTGATGAGTCCACTTTCGGATGTTAAAGTTAATATAATCCCAACGACTATAACCATTGATATAAAATGAGGGGCATAAGTAACTGTTTGAATTGTTCTCCTAAACCATTTCGTTCTAACTTCATTTAAAAACAGTGCAAAGATTACCGGAATTACAGTATTAACTATAATGCTATATGTGCTGATTGATACTGTATTCCAAATAATCTGGCCAAAAAACTTAGAACTTAAAAATACATTAAAATTCTTTAATAAAGGATTTGCCCACGCACTTCCCAATATGCCTTTTACAGGTGAATAGTCTTTAAACGCTAAAAGAACTCCGCTCATTGGTATATAGCAGAAAATAAAGATAAAAACCATTGTAAAGGATAGCAAAATATATAAATCATAATTTTTTACAATATAAGTTATTTTTTTCTTAAAATACGTTTTAGATATTTTGGAGGCTGAAAATGATGCCTTATTCATTCCTTATTCTCCTATCATTTTTTGCGTTTTTGTCTACATCTAAAAATTGGCACTACTGATTCTTTTTAATTAACATACAAATTTGCTCTATTTTTTAATGTATAATATATAATTACTATAAAAATATTTATATTTTTAATAGTTTACTTGCACAAAGTATATTGCAAAAACCGGTAATGTTCAATAACTATTAGGCTATTTTTATTTTAC
>CAZMDE010000330.1:928-3473 GCA_964564355.1 uncultured Bacteroidales bacterium
TCAAAAAGAAGATACACACTATAAGTATTTATAACCAAAGATAAGAATATTTATTGCAATTCAAATTTATTGCTATCAGAATTTAATTTTGGTGTTATACTCAATTGAATTAGTCATCAGGTGAAAACACCAATTGAATGATTTTTTCTTTAACCTTCGTTATTATAATCATTAATGGTTTTAATCATTGCTTCTAGATTTTCCCAAGGAACTTCAGGCTCTAAAACGTGTGAAGGAGCAAGAATGAGTCCTCCTCCTTTGCCTACAATTTCAATCATTTCACGGCAAGATTTCTCGACATCTTTTGGGGTCCCAAATGGGAGAACTGATTGGGTACCTAAAGTACCTCTAAATGACAATATATTACCAAAATCTTTTTTGAGTTGAATAACATCCATACATTCGGGTTGTACAGGATTTAATATATCTATTCCGATTTCAATAAGTTCGGGCACAACTTTTGTAACATTTCCATCACTATGGTAATCAATTAATATGTCTGGATTTATACTTTTGGCTGCATCAATGACCATTTTGAGTCTAGGTTTAAAATGTTTGCGCCACATCTCCGGGCTAATCATCATATCAATTTGTGTTGCAATATCATCGCCAAGATGCAAGACATCAATTCCTGAACTTGCGTAGAGTCGGGCCTGCTCGCATCTAATTGTAGTTATGCGGTCCAAATGATATAGACAATTTTCGCTTTCAAAGTACATATCCATCATGAATTCTTCCATCCCTCTTAGATACCAAGCAATTTCGAATATTGTTATTGCTAACCATCCTACGGTGACTTTGTCCTGATCTTTAATAGTTTGAACATTCTTTGTGAGTATATCCCAGTCATAATCTGTTTTGGGGTTTGGATAAGGATAATTTTCGAATTCTATTAATTCCTCAAAATTTTTCATAGGATTTATCATTTGTGTAAAATGAGCAGTATCAGAAGGTTCGAAACCTACTCCCCATTCGTTAAAGTATGTGTCTGGTTTGATTTTTCCAAAGTATTTTGTGAAATCAGTTTTTTTACCTATATAAGGAGCCTCAACTGTATGATATGGCATTTTAAAATAAGATCTATAATCTGTTGTTCCTGTACGTTTTTGTAGTTCATCTACTAATGAAGGGCATAAATCAAACTGAAAAGGTATATATCCTTCAAGTTCTCTGCGAATTACTTTTAGTGTTTTTTCTCTTGTTGTCATAATATCATCCTCCAAATTTGTTTTATTATATGTTTATTAACTTTATAATACAATTTCTTTATGGCTGATAAAAAGTGGGTTTTTGGCTAAATATTTAGCAAAGTCTTCCTTCAATTCATCTATTTTGTTTTCAACATTACACTGCAGGTTGTAATCAAGGAAGGTTTCTTCCAGCGTAAGATGCTCGCTGGCTGTGACAATAACCGAATGGTCTTATCTCACTTCTGCAAGATCTTTACTTTGCAAGTACTTTTCCTCTTTATGAATTTTCGGTTTGCATTTGGTATTTTTATCTTACGATAAACACCATTGACATCACCGTTATCAAATTGTACAATCAAAATTAGCGATGAAATTGTATGAAATAAATATTTCTATACAATTCTTATTAATATTTATGTTGGAGGGAAATATGAAAGCTGAATTGATTTTTTATTTAGAAAACATTAATTTGGCCGGATTATATATTCCAAATCATTCACATAGTTGTTTCGAGATAGTATATTACAAAGGAGGGTCAGGAGTACTTGAAATTAATAGCGAAAAGCAAACTTATAGATCTAATGATTTCGCTGTTGTTTTTCCTGAAAGCAAACATAATGAAAATTGTATATCTGAAACAGAAGTAATTTGTATAGGATTTAACTTCTCAAGTGATAATTTAAAGTTAAATGAAGGGATATTTTGTGACTCCCCTGATTATAGTCTTTATTCAATAATAAAGCGTATTAAAAAAGAGTACAATAAGCATTTAATGTTTTATGATTTAAAAATTAATCTTCTTATATCAGAATTTATTATTGAAATTAATAGATTGAATAATACCGAAGAATCATTCTCAAAGGACATAAAATATGCATATAACTACATTAATGAAAACTGTTATATGGATATTGATTTAAAATCACTTGCTCGCGAGTATGGATATAGTTATGATAGGTTTAGACACATTTTTAAAGAAAAATTTTGTATATCTCCGAATAATTTAATTATATCAAAGCGACTGGATAATGCTATTAAATTGTTAACACAAACACACAAACCAATTAGCGATATTGCCTTAGATAGTGGATATGGGAATATATCGCAATTTTCAAAAATCTTTAAAGAAAAATTTGGTGTATCTCCAAAAGAATTTCGAAAAAATAATAAGTAGGGGCCGCTGAGTAAAGCTAAATCCTCTGCTTTCAGTGTGTTTAAAGGAAATGCATGGTATGATGATTGGTGCAAAGAAAACGAACAGAAATCATCGAAAAGCATGCACATGGAGATAAGTTATTAAAAAACCTACCAACTTTTACCATTTTGACAAATTTCTTGAAAATTTCGGGTATCAA
>CAZMDE010000331.1:0-3460 GCA_964564355.1 uncultured Bacteroidales bacterium
ATATATGTTCAAATGATAAGGAGTGTATACAATAAGATTAAAAAATGATAAATACACAAGACCAAAGCAGCTTAATATGTTTATCAATACTACATTTCATGAATCTTCAGCAACTCTTTCTCCTGATGGCAATATACTCTATTTCGTTAGTGATCGTGAAGGTGGATTTGGAGGACGTGATATTTGGATGTCAAGAAAAAATAATAATGGAGATTGGGGAAAAGTTACAAACTTAGGAAATGTTATAAATACCTCTTATAATGAAGAAGGTGTTTTTATGCAAGCTGATGGTAAAACTCTCTATTTTAGCTCTCAGGGTCATAATTCTATGGGTGGTTATGATATATTCAAAACAGTTTTTGATAATGGAAAATGGTCAGTTCCCAGGAATATTGGTTATCCTATTAATACACCTGATGATGACGTGTTTTTATCTATAACTAAAGAAGGAAGAAAGGGATATTATTCTTCTGCTAAAAAGGATGGTTTTGGAGACCTTGACATTTATGAAATAACCTTTTTTGAAAGCAAAATTCAGGAAACTGTTCTCATTTCAGGGAAGGTGTTAGATGCTGTTACAAAACAACCAGTTGAAAGTGATATTGAAATTAAAGATAAAGATGCTGATTTAATAGTAAGCAATATTTCAAGTGCACCTGATGATGGAAATTATTTTGTATCTCTGCCAAATAATAAAACATATAATTTAAATGTTACAGCTCCGGAATATATTACTTATCAGGAAACAATTCTTAGGGGCAAGCCCTTAAACAAAACAATATATTTATATAAAAAGAATGCTATTGTTTCTAAAGGGTATGTTTTTGATTCTGAAAATAACAAACCTATTTGTGAAGCTAAAGTTAGTATAAGAAATTTTGAAAATAAAACTATTGCGGACACACTTATTTCTGACTGTAAAACAGGTGAATATCATTCTGATGTGTTGAAAGGTAAATCTTACGATATAAATGTTTCAGCTCCGGGTTATATGCCATACAATGAAACCATTCCGGAGGATAAAGATGTTAATAAAACATATTACCTGGATAAGATAAAACCTATTTCTAAAAATGGTTTTGTGTATGATTCCGAAAGCAGAATCCCTGTTTGCGGTGCTAAAGTTACTGTAAGGAATTCTTATTCAAAATCTATAGTGGATTCGATAGTTTCTGATTGTAAAACAGGCGAATATTTTTCTGAGGTTCCTAAAGATAAATCCTATGATATTCTTGTTACTGCTAATGGTTATATTCCATACATTGAAACAGTTTCGCAGAACGAAGGTGTTAATAAAATATATTTTATAGACAGAATAAAACCTATTGATAGAAACGGTTTCGTATTTGATTCTGAAAGTAAAATGCCGGTTTGTGGTGCTAAAATTACTATCAGAAATTATAATACAAAATTTACTGTGGATTCGTTGGTCTCTGATTGTAAAACAGGTGAATACCATTCTGATATTCCTCAGGACAAACCGTATGATATTAGCATTGTCTCTCCGGGATACATAATTTTTAATGAAGATATAAAACAAGGTCAAAATGTCAATAAAATATATTTTATTGATAAAATAAAACCAATAGTTATTAATGGGTATATTTTTGACTCAGAAAGCAAAAACCCGGTTTGTGGTGCTAAAATTACTTTAAGAAATTTTAATTCAAAATCTGTTGTGGATTCTCTGGTTTCTGATTGTAAAACAGGTGAATATCACTCTGATGTCCCCCAAGGTAAATCATATGATATATTAATCACATCTCCCGGATACATTCCATTTAATGAAACTATTCAGCAGGATGATGGAGTTAATAAAATATATTTTATTGATAAATTAAACACTGTAGTTAAAAATGGTTACGTATTTGATATAGAAACTAATAAACCTGTTTGTGGAGCTAAGGTTACTATAAAGAATTTTAATACTAAGTCCATAGAAGATACTCTTGCTTCTGATTGTAATACGGGTGAATACCATTCTAATGTACCTAAATGTAAGTCATATGATATTATAATATCTGCTCCTGGTTATATTCCTTTTAATGAAACAATTTCTAAGAATAAGGACGTTAACAAAACTTATTATATTGAAAAAATTAAGACTGCTATTGAGAAAGGAAAATTGTTTGATGTAACTACTGCTAAGGCTTTCGTTTTGCCGGATATTCTGTATGACTTTAATAAGTATGATCTAAAGCCTCAGTACAGGGATTCATTAAATGAATTAATCACTACTATGAAAGCGTTCCCGAATATAGTTATCGAACTTGGTTCTCATACTGATACTCGAGGTTCCGAGGTTTATAATGAAAAGCTTTCATATAACCGTGCTAAATCTGTAGTTGATTATTTGATTCTTAAAAATATAGAACCGGAAAGAATGGTAGCAAAAGGCTATGGTAAGAAAGTTTCCAGAGTTTTGGATAAAACAAGATTTGTTTCTGGTTGTGGTAAAAAATTCACATTCAATAAAGGTACTATAATTACTGATGAATTCATCAATTCACTGGCAGGTGGTAAATGTGAAACTGAAGCTGCTCATCAGCTAAATCGTCGAACTGAATTCAAAGTGATTCGCGAAGATTACAGTCCGAATAAAGTTAAATCTAATAAACCTGTTGAAATTGATATTATGAAGTAAAATGAATAATTATTGGATTGCAGGATTATAATTTGCCAATCTTAAAATCTTCCAATTTACTTATATCTTCATAATCCTTCAGATGGTAGGTTTTAATACCTAAAGTTTTTGCAGCATTTATATGTTCTAAAGTATCATCAATAAATAAAGTATTCTCCGGGTCAAGACTGCTGTTATCTAAAACATACTGAAATATTTTTATATCAGGTTTTCTTAACCCAACTTTAAAGGAAAGATAAGTATATTCAAACAATTCTACGAATTCAAATCCAAACTTATTCTTGAAATTATTCGAATAATGTTTAAAATGTATCTCATTTGTATTGCTTAGGAGAAAAATCCTGTATTGGCTTTTTATTTTCTGCAAGAATCTTATCCTTTCTTCAGGAAAATCAAGCAAAATGGCATTCCATGCAATATCTAAACTATTATCTGATATTTGTGTTTTAAAAAGATTTTTTAATTCTTTTCTGAATTCTTCTGATGTAATTTTCCCTTCCTCCAACTTATCAAACAAGTTGATTTGTTTTGCACGGGAATAAATTTCATCAAAATTGTTGATTCCATATTTTTTAAATTCTCTTTCTGAAGCATTAAAATCAATATTTAGTATTACCATGCCAAGGTCGAATACTATATTTTTTATTCCATTCATTGTATAATTTAAATATTCTTGTTCTTTAATTAAAAATAATTCTATTTTTGCATCAGCAAATTTAATAGATAATTAATAATTATTGTTATTTGCTGATTTATTTAGGGCCTATAGCTCAGACGGTTAGAGCAACTGACTCATAATCAGTAGGTCCCTGGTTC
>CAZMDE010000332.1:0-3447 GCA_964564355.1 uncultured Bacteroidales bacterium
TAACACAAGAGGCATGGTTTACACCGGCTTGGGAAGTTGCGCCGAATGCAGGGTATGGTTTGATTGCTGGTGAAAAGGTATGCCAAACGTATGTGCGAATTACGGAGGGTAGTTTCGACTCAGGAAAGCGTTGGAGTACGCTATCCAATAATAATCAATCGTGGAATACTATATCTATTTCCACTAGCAAATTCAATGTTCCATTAGTCACAATGTATACATATTATGGATGGACTTATTTTGATTAATCATTTTTAATAAAGTAGTTAATACTAATATTTAATTAGCATCTCATTTCTAATTTTCATTCCAATGCTGCTCATAAATTAGCGAAAATAAAATATTTTGACAGGAAACATTAAATGAAAACAACATTTAGCATTAAATTTTCAAACTTCAAAAATATAATCCGATATACACTAACTAGTTTCAGTGGTAAATTCCGAAAATCACTGCTCATAGTTATTCAATTGACGACCATATCTGCAGTTAGCTGCTTGGGATTCTCGGCAATATATCAGACTTATAAAAATACGAGCATACCAATTAATGGGCTTTCCAGCGATTGTATCATGATCGACTTTGGACATGAAAATACAAAACCATTATATGTCAAGGACCTGGTAAATTCACTTATGAAGAGTGATATAAATAAAGTGGGAATATATAAAGAATATTTTAATACGTGGCTTGGCGTTTTTCAGTATGGAGTACACAATCCATTGTTTGACTATGACCAAGACGTATTGTTAGGATCTAATGTTGCAGTAATTGACGCATCTCTTAGCCTAAATATAGAGAAAGAGAATGGAAATGACTTTATTGATGTCAATAACATTAAACATAAAGTATTACATGTTATGACCCATGAATATTTTGATATTAAGTACTCAGCGAATTATTTTACTTCGATGTCCGTTGATGAATTATTGACAGGTGCATTTTATTTTGACGGAGTAGAGCTTAGTAAAATAGAAAGAGCTATCAATCAAATCTCGAAAACACCAATAAATTATTCAATTATATATCCATTTCAAATGCCGGTTAAAGAGCGAATAAAAATCATGTTGGCATCTCAATACATGGTAGTATTTTCAATGTTTCTTTGCTATTTACTTATGCTGACAAGCTTTTTTGGCATTGTAATAGCCTGGATTCAATCAAAAGCAAAGCAGATAAGGGTGCATGTCATAGTAGGAGCAGACAAATGGCGAGTATTTAAATTTCTACTTAAAGAATTTATCTATATTACATTTGGAAGCTTTCTGGTAGGAGCAATAAGTTCAATTCTTATTTATCAAGTAGGTTTATGGAATGATATTATGCAAGGGATCAATATAACAGGAGCGTTGGTGTCATTTTCTGTATGCTTAGTGATAGGTGTAATTAATATTTTTATTGCTTTTATAAAAGTTCGTAAACAATATTTTGTCACAAAGAGGTCATTATGATTAAAACACAACTATTATTTGGATTAAGAGAAATGCGAAGAATGAAACTTAAAATGCTGGTTTTACTTATTCAATACACATTAACTATCATAGTAATGGTATATCTGATAGGAGGCCTTAACGCG
Organism: uncultured Bacteroidales bacterium; assembly: GCA_964564355.1. GTDB lineage: Bacteria > Bacteroidota > Bacteroidia > Bacteroidales > JAGODS01 > CAZMDE01. Next base: position 1,577 of record CAZMDE010000332.1, read on the forward strand.
GTTGTTCGTGTTAAAGAGGAAGCTAAAAGGATTAGAGATATTGGCAATGTATACTATCTATCTGATCATACACCAATCGAGAAATTTGAAAATATGGTTTCTAACAAATCAAACTATATTGGTAAATTGAAACAAATAAATGACATGATATATAACGAAAATCTTAAATCATTTCCAATTATTGGTTCTAGTATAACTATGAACCCTTCTTCATTAAAAAAAATGAAGAACCTAATACTAGATAAAAGAACCGGACAATATGTCATTGATGCAGTGCAAACTACTGATATATTTTTTGACTTTTTCAACTTAAGATTTAAGGATGATATTGTGCCAAATTTCAAAAAAATGTTTTCAAATTCCCAGATTACATCGGTTATAATAGGTTTTGGCTTATCTAAGGAATATAAAGTTGGTGATGTCTTTAATGATTCATACGGTAATCAATATGTTGTGGCTGGAATTATGGATGAAAATATGAGTTACATAAAAGTCAAAGCCGATAGTAACTTTATAAATCTTGATAACAGGATTATAATCATGGTAAATCCAAAAAACGTAGCGGAAATTACAGGTTATGATTCGTTGATTTGTGATTCTTATATAATCACATCGGACACCACACAGGTCAAGAAAATTGTTAGTACGGCTGCTAAGCTTAATACTTACAATTTCTTTATAAGTGACATGCAAAAACAGTTCAAGTATGTGTTACATTGCTATTCTGTGTTGATTCAATTTCAGTCTTTTGTGGTGATTATGCTGCTCCTATTTGTTGTTATGAATTTTACATTATCATTGATACAATACTATAGACAAAACATCTTCGAAATAGGAATACATCTGATGTCAGGTGCAACAAAGGCGGACATTTTCCTAAGAACAGTATTTCGTATTGCTCCAATTTTCATTATTTCAACAGTAGTGATGTTTTTGACACATAAAATAAACAGTGAGACCATAACTGCTTTAGGCTTTAGCCTTATTTATTCATTTGTTCTTTGTATTATTTCTTTATATTTGCTCTCCGGAGTACAAATAAATTCGGTTTTGAGGAGTTATCGCGATGAATAATCAATTAATCAGTTTAAAAAATTTAACGAAAAATTATGGGAAAGGTTCTACAATTGTGCATGCCTTAAAAGATATCGACTTAGTGATTGAAAAGAAAGAATTTATTGCAATCACTGGTCCATCAGGCTCAGGCAAATCAACATTGCTAAACATCATTGGATGCATGGATGTCCATTCACAAGGTGAATACATGCTGTCAGGTAAAAATGTCAATAATTCATCTTCGAGGCAAATGGCCGCATTTAGAAACAGTATGTTCGGATTTGTGGTTCAGGATTTTGCACTTATAGAACACTTCACAGTGTTTCAGAATATTGAGTTGCCACTTTTTTATAGTACTCACAAGTTATCACGAAAAGCACGAAGAGAGAAGTGCACAGCTTTAATATGCGCCTTAGGGTTAGAGTCGAAGCTCGACGTTCCCGTAAAGTTTTTGTCCGGCGGGCAAAAGCAGAGAGTTGCAATCGGAAGAGCAATTGTTAACGACCCTGAAGTGATTTTGGCGGATGAACCAACCGGTGCTCTCGACAAGGTTACATCACACGAAATAATGGAGATGTTATCTGAATTGAACCGGAATGGAAAAACAATTTTGGTTGTAACCCACGACCCTGTTGTTGCAAATTATTGCAACAGGGCAATTAAGCTAGACGACGGTAAATTATGCGTATATGAGTAAATGGCTACAAATTGCAAAGATGAGTAGATGCTACAAGTTGTAAAGATAAAATAATTGGCTACAATTTACAAAGTAAATAGACAAATAGACGATATTTGGATTACCGTTGCTATAAGAA
>CAZMDE010000333.1:0-3432 GCA_964564355.1 uncultured Bacteroidales bacterium
GTTGATACGCATCTTCCGTAGGCAGTTTTGCAAACCCGATAAGATAAATAATTGACTCTGAATCATCGATGCAACGCAACAATCTTGATGCATACTGAAGTTGTAAATAAGCTTAATATACAGTCCACAGTCCTCAGTCCACAGTCCGCAGAATTATTAATAGTAAGCTATCCTGAGGCATTATGTGAAAAGATAGTTACAAGGCAATACCTGACAAAAAACACTCTCACTCTTGCGAAGGATGAACAGGTGGATATTGACTTTATCACTGAGACGCTTGTGGAATTTGGCTTTGAAAGAGTTGATTTTGTTGTTGAAGCAGGGCAGTTTACTATAAGGGGAGGAATTATAGACCTGTTTTCTTTTGCTAATGACTATCCTTACAGGATTGAGTTTGCAGGCAATTCCATTGAATCTCTCAGGACCTTTGACCCTGTGAAGCAATTGTCCATCCAGAGATTAAAAGAGATTAACATCGTCCCTAACCTTGAGGAAAGGGTTGTAAATGAGAAAAAAGAATCATTTTTTAAGTATCTGAATACTGATTCAATTATATGGATTGAAAATATAGGTGATGTTGCAGATATTATAGACAGTGAGTTCGGCAGGGTGACAGAGATATATTCTGCATTGTCAAATCCTGATCTGCATAATAAACCTGACTCCCTGCTTATTCAGAGCAAAGATTTCTTAAAAGATATACTGGATTTCAGAATTATTGAAACAGGGAAGAAAAGCTACTTCCAAAATGTTAATATTGATTCTCCGAACTCTGAACTCCGAACTCTGAACTATATTGAATTTAACATAAAGCCCCAGCCTTCATTCAATAAGAAATTTGAATTGCTTATTAGTGATTTGTTCAGCAACACAGAGAATGGCATTGCAAATATTGTTTTATCAGACAGTCCGAAGCAGGCAGAACGTCTTTATTCTATAATTCATGATGTTTCTCATAATTTTAAAATTAACCAGTTACCAAACTACCAGATTATAAATCTTAGTCTTCACGAGGGGTTTATTGATAAGGATGCAAGCATAGCCTGCTATACTGACCACCAGATATTTGAACGTTATCACAGGTACAGGCTCAGGGATTCTTTCAGCGGCAAGGAGGCTGTAAGTGTTAAGGAGCTTTACGGGCTGAAACCGGGAGACTATGTTACTCATATCGACCATGGTATTGGCAGGTTTGCCGGGCTTGAGAAGATAGATGTGAACGGAAGAGAGCAGGAGGCTATAAGGCTTGTCTACAAAGACGGAGATATATTATATATAAGCATTCATTCTCTGCATCGTATTTCAAAGTATGTCGGCAAGGAAGGAACTGAGCCGACTCTCAACAGGCTTGGCTCTAATGCATGGAATAATCTTAAGAACAAGACAAAGAAGAATGTTAAGGATATTGCAAAAGACCTGATAAAGCTGTATGCACAGCGAAAAGCAGCTCCGGGTTTTTCTTTTACTCCTGATTCATATCTGCAAACTGAATTAGAAGCTTCTTTCATATTTGAAGATACACCTGACCAGATAAAATCCACAGCAGATGTCAAGAAGGATATGGAAGCTGATTATCCTATGGACAGGCTTATATGCGGTGATGTTGGCTTTGGTAAGACAGAAGTGGCAGTCCGCGCTGCTTTCAAGGCAGTGACTGACAGCAAGCAGGTGGCTTTGCTCGTCCCAACTACTATTCTTGCTCTTCAGCATTATAATACATTCTCCGAGCGACTGAAAGACCTGCCATGCAGGGTAGATTATATAAGCAGATTCAGAAGCACCAAAGTAATAAAAAAGACCTTAAAGGACCTTGAAGAAGGGAAAGTAGATATAATAATCGGCACTCACAGGCTTTTGAGCAAGGACATTAAGTTTAAAGACCTGGGCTTGCTGATACTTGATGAGGAGCAGAAATTCGGCGTCTCTGCCAAGGAAAAGCTTAAACAATTTAAGCTGAATGTTGATACATTGACATTGACTGCAACGCCTATTCCAAGAACCTTACAGTTTTCCTTGATGGGTGCAAGGGACCTTTCTGTTATTAATACAGCCCCTCCAAACAGGTTTCCGATACAAACCGAGCTGCATGTTTTTAATGATAAGATTATCAGGGATGCTATAATGTTTGAAGTGTCACGAGGAGGACAGGTATTCTTTGTTCATAACAGGGTGCAGAATATTGATGATATAGCAGGCATTATACAAAGACTCTGCCCTGAAGTAAAGATTGTGATTGGTCATGGACAGATGAAAGGCGAGAGCCTTGAAAGAACTATGCTTGATTTCATTGAAGGGTTTTATGATGTGCTTGTTGCTACAACTATTATAGAGAATGGACTGGATATTCCCAATGCCAATACAATTATAATTAATGATGCTCAGAACTACGGCTTGAGCGACCTGCATCAGCTAAGGGGCAGGGTAGGGCGCTCCAATAAAAAAGCTTTCTGCTATTTGCTTGCACCTCCTGTCAGCCTCTTGTCAGATGATGCAAGAAAGCGACTGAGAGCGATAGAAGAGTTCAATGACCTTGGAAGCGGCTTTAATATTGCTATGCGCGACCTTGACATAAGAGGAGCGGGGAATATTCTGGGTGCTGAGCAGAGCGGATTTATTTCTGAAGTCGGCTATGAGACTTATCAAAAAATACTTGATGAAGCTATTACAGAGCTTAAAGAAACTGAGTTTAAGGAATTTTATAAGGATGAGATAAGCCAGGCTTATGTTAGGGATTGTGTAATTGAAACTGACCTCAGCATTATGATTCCTGATGCATATATAAGCAACATAACTGAAAGGCTAAATCTTTATAAAGAGCTTGACAATATTGAAACTGAGGAAGGTCTTAAGGACTTTGAAGCAAGGCTTGTTGACCGTTTCGGTAATCTGCCGCCTGCCGTCTCAGAGCTAATAAATGCTATTAAGCTAAGATGGCTGGCAAAAGAAACAGGCTTTGAAAAGATAGTATTAAAGAATGACAGATTTACCGGTTACTTTATTACCAACCAGGAATCACCATATTATCAATCCGACAAGTTCACAAGAGTTTTGGACTTTGTGAAGAACAATCCTAAATTCTATCAGTTTAAACAGGCGAATACAAGGCTAAGCCTGTCATTTGGTAAAGTCAGATGTGTTGACGATGCTTTAAAAATCTTAGTTAAAATTTAAAAAATTATACTGATATTCAGGACGACGCAAAAGAGTTATATAAAAGGCTTAAGGGGATTTGAAAAAATTAAATCCTATTCTTAAGCTGAAATTATTAATAAAAAACCTTATTCAATTCCTTAAACCTTAGTATAAATGCAATAACAACAGTCCTTCTAACCTTATTACCTTATTTTTTTATTGGAATTATTAATTTAATTTCCTCTATAATATTCATCAACATAAAACGAGAATAAAATATCACCTCAAAAAAAGAATTAA
>CAZMDE010000334.1:0-3417 GCA_964564355.1 uncultured Bacteroidales bacterium
AAACACTAATTTCAGTATTCCTTTAGTCTACAAAGATTATTACAATATTACAGATGGCATTTCAAGTTGTAATATTACATTTAGCCAATTAGAAAATAACTTTGTTTTTACTAATTTTTCAAATATCTTGTTATCTAATTCAGGTCCGTACTATTATTTAATCTCTTGTAATGATTCGAGATTAGAGTATGTAAATCAAACAGGTATAGTTACTATTTCTGATGATATAATCTCACTAACTCCAACAAAAAGATTTAATGATTTCAATTTAACCTTTAAATCCTCAAAAATGCAAAACTACACGAACAACTGTTCCTCGTGTATTTTACTGGTAAATAACACTCAATACGATTGGAAGCAAACCGATAATAATTGCTCCACAACATTAAACTTAGACAGCAATGCAAACGCAAGAGTTACTTGCACCGCATTTAACATAGACATAAATAAATCAATAATCTTAGATAAAGGATATATGGCATTTGATGATGGTAATGAGATTACTGAATTTTATATATCAGAATTATCTTCAAAATATTTATTTTTAGTTTCAGATTTCAAAAGCATTCTTACAGTAGTCGGTGTTATTAATAATACGTATAGTTATGTTCAGAACCAGAGTTACTTCAATATTCCATTTAATAATTCAAATTTATTTTTATACTCTGGAGATCTTTATGCTAGTGGAAATAAATCGCAAATTATGAATTAATCTTTTTTTAATAAGCGTCTTGCCCCTATTGCTAATAGTCCAATACCTAATAATCCGATTGTTGATGGTTCAGGTACTGTTTGAAATGAATATGCAGTTGCATATGCAGTTGCTCCTCCTGTTGTTGTTGCTGCAAATACATTATCAACCTCTAGTCCAGTAGAACTAATATTCAAACCATTTAAAGCAGAATTAGCAATTGTACCATATATATTCATAGTATCTTGTATTCCATTATTATACGAAGAAGCTTGCCATGTTGTATACTGTAATCCTGGAATACCATTAATATGTGTTAAATTAAGAGTTCCTCCGCTCATTACTGCTCCCCATCCAGTTGAAACTTCTCCTCCCGGAGTAAAGAACATTTGACTATAAATGGAATTATGACTTTGTCCTGCAAAGTTAGGATCAGTGCTATTATTACTTATATAATCTGCAACTCCTCCTAACAGTGCGTCAACATTTAATGTCGCGGATTGATATATAGTTCCAATATCATTATTAATTAAGCTAATAATAAAAGTAGTATTAACTGGACCTTGTGCTGCATCTCCATATTGTATAGTTAATGCTGCATCTGTTTTCATTGGTGCATATGCTGCTGCTAGTGCGATTAATGGAATTGCAACTGTGCTTCGAACTTTGGATTTTATTGATTGTAATTTGTCTTCAAGTGTCATATTGTCTCTTATTTTTGTGTTGTATTTAAATGTTTTGCTTCAGCGTCATTCTGTAGTAATAATTATTATTTATTAAACTATTCATGGTAAACTTACATTTGTTTTGTAATATTTTTGTTTATCATTTATTGGTTTCAAATTTACAATTTTATTTGATCCATTTCCATAAAAATTTGTTTCAATAGTTGAAAAATTATCCGTCATCAAATTTGTAGATGATAAAACAGTATAGACTCTTCCAGTTGAACTTCCAGGAATAGTCAAACTAGGATTACTTCCTCCTTTGAAATCCATAATATAAAATTTACTAGAAGAATTAGTTGGATTAGTATCTGCAATATATTCGCTTAAATTATTAATTCCATCTCCGTCATTGTCTACGGTTTCAACAGCATTATTAGTAGATAATCCATATTGCGTAAGCCACGTATAAGGGATTCCATTAATTGTTGTTGGTTCTGGCTTGAGTTGGTATGGATATGAAGAAGTATATGCGATTGCTCCTCCAGTTGTTGTTGCTGCAAAAATATTATTAGTCTTACTTCCTGAAGTTGTCATATTCTTTCCATTTAATGCTGAATTTGGTACTGTGCAATATAATGTCATAGTATCTTGTATTCCATTATTATATGAAGGAGATTGCCATGTTGTATATTGTAATCCAGGTATTCCATTAATGTGAGTTATATTCACAGTATTGCTTCCATTAAATGTCGCACTCCATCCAGTTGAGACTTCTCCTCCTGGAACAAAGAAAAATTTACCATAAATTTCAGAACGACTTTTACCTGCAAAATTTGTATCCGAGCTATGCTGGCTTATGTAATCTGCAACATCTCCTAGAATAGCATCCAAATTTATAGTTGCGGATTGATATACTGTTCCGACATTATTATTCATTAAATCCATTATAAAAGTAGTATTTACTGGTCCTTGTGCTGCGTCTCCATATTGTATTACTCCTGCCCCCTCTCCTTTCATCGGCATCATGGAAGCCACAGCAATCATTGGTATTAAGATAGCTTTCTTTATGTTAGAACCTGCTTTTTTTAGCATATCTTCAAGTGACATGATTATATTAGGATGTAGCTTATATTTAAATATTGTGTTTTGATGTCACGTAGAAGTAGTTATTTTAACAAATAGTGTGATTAATTGAAGCATTGTACATACTTACAAATATATCTTAACCTGAGCTTATTTTTCACAATATTTATATATATGTATACATACCTAATACTTACGAATTAGTATCAATTCGTAACTAAAATGACTCAGATAACTAAATTAGAACATGCACCAACATTAAATACTGTAATAATGGTAGAGGAAACTCTAAAAAATGCAGAAAATAGTATTATAACTGTAGCGGAATTAAAACATCTAATTCCACGGCAAGTTAACCATAACACACTTAAAACAATTCTTGAATACTTAGAAGAAAGTAATAAAATAGCTGTTAGTATGAAAGGAATAACTTGGATTCATAATACTAATGCTGCCTTAAAAAAAGCTATATCTAAAGGATTAGAATTATGAAAAAAGTACGAGTAATACTTTCGCCGGAAGCAGAAGAAGTTTACGCGTATCTTAACAAGAATGCTGCAGATTCTAAACAAGAAAGTATGATTTTTGATGCCTTAAACAAAAAAGTCGAATTAATTAAAGAGAATATGCATTATGGAGATCCAATTGCAAAAAAACTTATTCCTAAAGAATATGTTTTAAAATATAATATTTCTAACTTATTTAGAGTTGAACTTCCTCAATATTGGAGGATGCTTTATACATTAAAGGAAGCAGAAAATAATATTGAGATTATTGCATTTGTTTTAGACGTTAGTGATCATAAAGAATATAATAAGAAGTTCGGATATAGAAATAATTAACTTATTCTCTTATATTTTTTTCAAATATTCAGAAATATTTAAATTAATTTTATAAATTAATTATTATAACTAAATGCTATGTCAAAAGAGTTTATTGTCCAATGCGAAGAAGATGGAACTGTTATTGGTCCAA
>CAZMDE010000335.1:0-3399 GCA_964564355.1 uncultured Bacteroidales bacterium
AACTTACCAACTTACCAAATTACCAAATTACCAAATTACAAAATTACCAAATTACCAACTGTCAATTGTCAATTTGTTTTCTTATATCTTCTCACAGCTAAACTGAGCATAATTATTCCTAATATCAATAATGACAAAAGGTCTTTACTTATATCCATAAAACCGGAACCTTTCAGGAGTATCATCCTTATAATTCTTATGAAATAAGCAATGGGATTAATTTTATTAAAGACTTGCGCCCATTGGGGCATATTTTCTGTTGCAGTGAATAATCCGCTCATCAGCAGAAAGGCAATCATAAAGAAAAATGCAACAAACATAGCCTGTTGCTGTGTGTTTGCAAGCGTTGAAACAAAGAGTCCTATGCCCAAAACAACCACAAGGTAGATAGATGCTGACAGAAATACAAGCCATAAGCTGCCAACTATAGGAATATTAAAAACAAGTTTCCCAATAAATAGTCCGAAAGCAAGCTCAAAAAGTGCTATAACCCAGAATGGCAATAACTTGCCTGCTATAAACTGGTACTTTCTGATGGGTGTTACATTTATCTGCTCAATTGTTCCAATCTCTTTCTCACGAACAATATTTAAGCTCGATAATATCAGTCCTACAAGCGTAACCAGCAATGCCAGAATACCGGGAACCATAAAATTCTTATAATTCAGTTCAGGATTATACCAGTGCGAATAGCTGACATATATATTTCTTAGACGTATTTCAGATGATGAAATTGGAATATTTGTTTTATTTAAAAGCTGTATATTGTAATCATTTATAACAGATGATGCATAGGCATTTGCCAGCCCTGCTACCATTGCATTCACAGCATCTATCAATAGTTGAACTTTAACCTTGTTTTTGTTATATAATTCTTTTTCAAAGCCTGCAGGTATTTCCAGAATAACTGTCGTTTTCCCTCTTTTAAGCATCTCTTCTGCTTCAGCATTTGAAAAAGTGTATTTATTGATGATAAAGAAGGGAGAACCCCGGAACTTGCTGACAAGATTGCGTGATGTGGGTGATAAATCCCTGTCAACAATTGTCATTTCAATGTTTTTTAATTCAAATGTGGCTGCATGAACTATTATTAGAAGCTGAACAATCGGAATTGCAAATATGATCGGCAGCATTCTCTTGTTTCGGAAAACCTGGATAAACTCCTTTTGAATTATGAACAATATAGTCCTCATCTATTCCAAACGAATTTTGAAATTACGAACACTCATAAATATATAAAACACCATCATTCCTGCCAATACCAATGCTTCTTTCCATATATACATAAAACCTGCACCTTTCAGCATAATGCTTTTAATAATTATGATAAACCATTTAGGAGGCATAATCTGACAAAGCCATTGAAGAGGCATCGGCATGTTCTCTATAGGATAAATAAAGCCGGATAATAGGATTGACGGAAGCATTAACGCCACAAGCGAAATCATCATTGCCACCTGCTGGCTTGAGGTTACTGTTGATATCAGAATGCCCATTGACAAAGCAACAAGAATATATAAAATCGTCATTGCAAGCAGAAGGAAAATGTTTCCCTGTATAGGAATTCTAAATACAAGCACAGATAGGATAAGGATTAACAGCGCATCAATAAAAGCAAGGGTAATGTAGGGTATCACTTTGCCTACGATTATTTGTAAAGGCTTAAGTGGAGAAACAAGAAGCACCTCCATTGTTCCAAGCTCCTTTTCGCGGGTAATGGATATGGATGTCATCATTGCTGTGATAAGCATCATCAGCAAACCTATTAATCCCGGGACAAACATAAATACGCTTTTTATCTGCGGATTATATACCATTCTTATTTCAGGAAGTATTTTCAATGGAACAGTTGCGCCTTTGTTTATTTCCCTAACAAAATCATTAATCAGAACTATATTATAATTTACCAGGATGTTTGATGTGTTTGGCTCCGATGCATCGCTTATTATCTGCACATTTGCTTTTCCGTATTTCTCAAGCTTTTCAGCAAAATTATTTTCAAACACAATAACCTGCTTAATATAACCTTTTTTGAAGTCCTTATCAATCTCATCATAGCTCTCAATGAACTTGTCAAGCTTAAAATAACCTGATGACAGTATTTTCTGTGTGAGCTTGTTTGTTATATTATCCTTTGACTGGTCATAAATTGCAATTCTTGCATTATTAATATCATTGGTAATTACAAAGCCAAATAATAAAAGCTGAACAATCGGCATAGCTAACAGGATAATCAGGGTCCGCTTATCCCTGATAATATGATAAAACTCCTTTATTACAAATCCCCAGAATCTCCTCATAAATTATCTTGCTAACCTAACAAATACCTCGTTCATATTTTGACAATCAAATGACTTCATTAATTCTAAAGGTGAATCCAATGCCTCGATCCTGCCATCAACCATAACAGAAATCCTGTCACAGTATTCTGCTTCATCCATATAATGAGTAGTGACAAAAACAGTAATGCCATTATGAGCAGTTTCATAAATCATTTCCCAGAACTGTCTTCTTGTTATCGGGTCAACACCACTTGTTGGTTCATCAAGAAAAACAATACCCGGTTCATGAAAAATAGCGACTGAGAATGCAAGCTTTTGCCTCCATCCAAGAGGTATGTCTTTAATAAGCTTATTCCTGTAGTCATTCATTTTAAGCTTTTCTAATAATATCTCTGACTTTCCCTTGATAGCATTCAGTGACATACCGTATATTCCTGCATAAAACCTGATGTTCTCATATACTGTCAAATCTTCATAAAGAGAAAACTTCTGGCTCATATAACCTATATTCTTTTTGATTTTCTCAGTATCTTTATAGACATCAAACCCTGCAACAGATATTTCTCCTGATGTTGGTTTTGACAGTCCGCATAATATTCTTATTGCCGTAGTCTTGCCTGCGCCATTTGCCCCTAGGAATCCGAATATTTCTCCCTTATAAACTTCAAAGGTCAGATTGTCGTTTGCGACAAAATCCCCGAACTTTTTTGTCAGATTCCTTACTTTTATTATTGACTCTCTATTATTCATGTTCCCTCATCAATTCCATAAAACAATCCTCCACATTCGCTTCTATCTTCTTTATCTCAATATCATCATGTCCTTTATTTTGAAGAAATACCCTTAGCTCATTTGCTATTCCTAATTCATCATTCCTAATTCCTAATTCCTTTATACCTGTGTAATGCAAAAATTGCCCGAAAGGAAACACAGTGTGAGTTTCAGAATAATTCTGCAGGTCAGTCAAGCTTTTATATAAATTATCTGTTCTGATTGCATACAGCTCTTTATTGAAACCCTTGATAATGCTTTCAGGGGTGTCTATTGCCATGATTTTACCCTTCTGGATTAAAGCAATCCTGTCACATAAATTAGCTTCATCCATATAAGGTGTGGA
>CAZMDE010000336.1:0-3396 GCA_964564355.1 uncultured Bacteroidales bacterium
TAAAATTATTTTAAGATAAAAAATTATTTTGCAGACCCTTTTAGAATTTTGTCAACATATCCCATAATTAAATCTATTAAGCCTTGTAAACCATTCTGGCTGACATAATTTAAAAGTTTCATAATTAATGGCATCAGAGCTATAATCAGAACAACTGCTATTACTAAAATTAATATTACCGCAGATATGACTAAAAGTTTCAGCTTCTTGTTAGTTCTAATTTTCTCCAGAATATTTAACCAGTTAAAATCGGTGCCTTGTTCATGAGATGAATAATGCGAGTTTCTATTATTGTCATTAGGGTTTAATTGTTCAAAATTTCCCTGACGCTTATTTTTGTTGTCAAAAAGATTATCTAATTCCATATAGTATTGTGTTAAAATTAATAAATTAATTCCATTTGTTTTAAATGGATTAACAGATAATTTCTATAATCATGAACTTTAAACCCATGATTATAGAGAATGTAAAAAGATTTTAAATCAGGTTATGAATTTTTTGGCGGTTGCCAAACAGAAAAGCAGAAATTGTAAGTTGAAAAGTAGTTATTTGTATTTGGAATTTGAAATATTGGTTTACCAATACAATCAAATTCATCAAATTGGTTATTTTGATCTTCATTAGAAGAATCAATATCAGAACTCAAACTATTCTCAACAGTATTTGTACCTGCAGTTTGCTCTATGCTATATGAATGGACATTGTAATTTGAATATACATTTATTCCATAGCAGAACAAAACTGCCAGTAAAAAGATAATTCTAAATAATATTTTCCTGTGTATTTTCATCAAGAAGCAAAAATATCAATATTAACTTTAATAATGTTAATTTATTGTTAGCCTGTATTTTTTATAAATCTCAAACCAGATGATAGAAGACAATCCGGATAGAACACAAATTATAATCTGTAATAAGCTCAGGTCTCCGAATTGGAAAAGGTTTTTAAAGAAAGGGACATTTAAAATCAATATAAGAAAGAAAATCGCTCCTCCTACAACCCATTTGACAGCATAATTAGGTGTTACCATAATCTCAAATATATTCCTTGTCCATGAACGATTGGTAAGAATAACAGCAATATTCGAAGCTATAAGTGTCGTAAAGGTCATAGCTCTTACTTCTTTTTCAGTATAACCCCAGTATAAGCCTAACTGGTAAACAATCAAAGCTATTATCAAAATGCCAACACCCTGCATACAGCTCATAAATATTTTTTTAAATCCGAAGAAAGGTTCATTAATATTTTTAGGAGGTCTGTTCATAACATTTTTTTCATCTTTTTCAGCTTCAAAAATGATAGAGCAGGCAGGGTCAATGATAAGTTCGAGAAATACAATATGAACAGGCCACAATATCAGAGGAAGCTTAGCATACAAAATCGGGATAAGAGATAAGCCGGCAATAGGCACATGTATAGCAAAAATATAACCAAGCGCTTTTTGGAGATTATCAAAGATTTTTCTTCCCATCCTGACAGCGCTTACAATTGACAAAAAGTTGTCGTCCATCAGAACAAGTGAAGAAGCCTCGCGTGCTACATCTGTGCCTTTTTCACCCATTGCAATGCCAATATTGGCAGCTTTGAGAGCTGGTGCATCGTTGATACCATCGCCAGTCATTGCAACAATTTCCTTATTCTTTTTAAGTGCATTTACAATCTTTAGCTTTTGTTCGGGAACAACTCTTGCAAATACATTAACATCTTTAATTCTATTGCTGAGCTCATCTTCGGTCATCATGTTAAGTTCTTTGCCTGTGATACATGATGCATGGTTGTTTAAACCTATGTCTTTAGCAATATTCATGGCAGTAACAGGATAATCTCCCGTAATCATAATAACCCTGATCCCTGCTCTGTAACATTCGCTGACAGCATCTTTAACATTTTCTCTAATAGGGTCAGAAAGACCTATCAAACCCATAAATTCAAAATCAAAGTCATGCTGTATTTCAGGCAAACTTTCGGAATTGACTTTAGATTTTGCTACACCCAATACTCTTAATCCGTTTGATGCCATTTGTTCAACAGCAATAGCCAGTCTATTCTGTCCTTCGACAGATAAATGACATAAATCGAAAATTGTTTCGGGAGCACCCTTAGCAGCGATTATTCTTTCATGACTGTCAGTATGAGTGAATACTCTCGACATAGCAAGAAGGTCTTTGGAAAGAGGATATTCTTTAACCATCTCCCAGTCTGTATGAAGATGTTCAGTTCCTTTGAGGTAAACATCACCGAGATGTGCAATGGCTTTTTCCATTGGGTCGAATGGATTAGCCTGACTTGACAGGATGCCGTATTCAATTACCTCGTGGAAATCTTCATATAGTAGGTAGTCAGGAGTAGGGAGTTGGGAGTCAGGCACTCGTTGCAAACTAGCGCCAGCATCAGCTACAGTAAGAAAATCTTTTCCATTAAAGAGCCTGGTAACGGTCATCTTGTTTTGAGTAAGAGTTCCTGTTTTATCAGTGCAAAGGACAGTGGCAGAGCCCAAAGTTTCTATAGCAGAAGGTTTTCGGGTTAACACGTTCTTTTTGGACATTCTCCAGGCTCCCATAGCAAGGAATATTGTCAAAACAACAGGAAATTCTTCAGGTAGCATAGCCATAGCAAGCGTAATGCCTGCCAAAAAGCCTTTTATCAGACTACCGCGAGTGAGGGTATAAGCAACAATAACTAAAACACACAGGACTGCACCAGTTATTGTAAGTTTTTTAATAAGAACCCTCATTTCTTTGTTAAGCTTTGTGGGTTCTTCTTTAACTCCTTCTAATGTCTTACCGATTTTTTTAATCTCTGTATTAACACCGATGCTAGTTACTTTGGCAATTCCGTGACCCTGAACAATCATAGAGCCTGAGAAAACAAAAGCCAAATCATCACCACCTGACTGCACATTTATTTCATTTCCATCCCAATCAATTTTCCTGACAGGAACAGATTCGCCTGTAAGCAAAGATTCGTCTGCAAGCAGGTTAACAGATTTTAATACAGTAGCATCAGCAGGAACTCTATCTCCCTCCTGAAGTATAATCAAATCATCTTTCACAACTTCTCTACCGGCGATTCTAACTTCAAAGCCATCTCTTATAACAAGAGCTCTCGGACTGGCAAGTTGCTTAAGAGCATCGAGGGCTCTCTCAGTTTTTCGTTCCTGGTAAAACTCAATGCCCATTATTACAAGCACAAAACTCAGCAACATTAGTCCTTCAGGAATATCTCCCAGCACCATATATAAAGAACCACAAGCAACCAAAAGTATAAACATAGGTTCCTTCAGCACTCCTATTATTATATGCAGGAAGTTTTTAGGTTTTGAAGAAAGAAGGTCATTATAACCTTCGGTCTTTTGCTTTTCATTAACCTGTTGTGTGGTTAATCCTTTAAATAAAT
>CAZMDE010000337.1:0-917 GCA_964564355.1 uncultured Bacteroidales bacterium
ATGGTAGCCACGATAGCAATACGTATGCGTCAAGCCAAGGTTTTGCAATTTTTCGGAGAATGGTAAGAAATGGATTAAATAACCGATCAAAAAAAAGAAAGATATTTTTGTAATTACCTGTCAATCTGTCTTTGTGAGGTGAAAGTTTAGAATAAAAGAATAATCCGATAATTAAAATATTTACCAAGACATAAATTAGATAACTCATAATAGTCTGTTAAATTATTGAATGCATTTCAGGAGGAGGTGGGGGTAAAGGAATTTCATTTGTTGCTCCGATACTTCGACCTCCTATTCCCACAACTTCAGACACCCATTTAAAATATGTACTAAATGATGAGCTATCAGTAGTCTCCAAGCTTATTACATTATCAGTTATCTATTGCAAGAATTCTGGTTTAGCAAGCGGTCCGGCAGCACAGGCTATGATTACAGCAAATTTTCTTCTTTTAATTTCTGGTATCATTTCTCGGTATAATTGAATATCAGAAGGTTTCCCATCTGTCATAATAAATAAAATTGGCATCCAGTCACCTTTTCTTTCGAGGGTTGTTTTAAGCACTTCCTGGTCAATTTTTTGACACAATAATTCTAATGCTTGACCTAAATGCGTTGGACCTGACTGAGGAGCTGTGATCTCTGGTAATTGAATATCAGCAATTTCAGTTAAAGGCACTATTACTTTTACATCCTTGTCAAAAGTAATAATGCTCATACATACAGTATCAGTAGCTTGTGGATCCTGTCTTAAAAAAGAAATCAATGCATTAAGACCAACATTAACAGAAGTTATTGCTTCGCCCCGCATTGATCCTGATGTGTCTATTAAAAGATAAACTGGTAATCTTCTCATATTTATTTTTTACCAAAAAATAATCCTGCAAGTATACTTAGTATCGATGCACCAACTTTTCTTT
>CAZMDE010000337.1:927-3372 GCA_964564355.1 uncultured Bacteroidales bacterium
TTTCAAGTCCCTGTTGAGTTGTAGGTATACCAGTTTTTCTTGCAAAGCTTTGCTTAGCGCCGCTTATTCCAACAGCTCGTTTCCATGAAAATGAAAATCCGTATTTTCTCATTGCAATAATATTTTCAGAGTTAATAATGTGAATTATGAACGCTATCTCAATGTGTGACCATCCAAAGGACAATGAACATGCCCACTTGCACAAGAATGACAAATGAAGTGACCTTTTGAACATGTCTTGCCACCATATATGTCTTTCGTTTTTCCACAACTATCACAAACGCGGCTAGCCATATTTACAATACCATTCTTAGCGGTACTGTGAATTGTTAATTTCTCAGTTTCTGATTTAGGCAGTTCCATTAGTCCATAATATTTCATATCCAAACAATCATTAATCTACAATACTATATTTCCTTAAAATTTTTAACTGCTATAAATATTATTATTTGAGGAAACTACTATTATGTCAATCGCCTCATATAACTGAATCTAAAGATTCTGGTCTAAAACAATTAGTATTCATTTTTTAACTTAACAGGCGAACTCAGCCATCTTCTGAGAAATATTTTATTAATTGTTAAACTACGATATTAACTTCAGGAGGTGGTGGTGGTAATTCACTCAATCCAGTAATTTCCTTACCACTAGCTTCAATCTTTTGACTTCCAGTGCTAACAGAAGCTGATACCCATTTAAAGAACGCTTTAATTGTTGCACTATCAGCAGTATCAAGTTGTACAACGATATCGGTAATTTGTTTAAGTACATTTATATCAGCACCTTGTCCTGCAGCACATGCTACAACCATACCAAATTTTTGTCTTTTGAAATTTGCAAGTCCCTGCTGCCAATTGTCAGTTGGACCGCCATCGGTCATTAAGAAAACTAGAGGTTTCCAATCCCCCTTTGCATCAGTAGTGTTTTTTGTAACCTCGGCAGCTGATCTACTGGCCAGTAGTGAAAGAGCTTCACCTAAAGCTGTTGCACCATTTGCTTGAATTTCAGGAATCTGAAACATAGACAATTCTGTCAATGGAACAACTTGTTTTGCTGTACTGTCGAATGTAATTACGCTCAGGTAAGCAGTCTCCAAAGCATAAGGGTCTTGCCTTAATGTTGAAACCAAAACCTGAACTCCATTCTTTACCGCTTCAATCGGTTCCCCGGACATTGAACCGGATGTATCTAGTAATAAGTAAACTGGTAATCGTCTCATTTAATTTATAGATTAATTATACATACGAATTTAATATTCTCTCAATTGTAAGTCCTAAGTGAACATCTTCTGTTGGATCACCAATGGCATTAAACTTCCATTCATCACCCTTTTTGTAAAGTTTGCCCATAATAAGGGCATGCTTATTTCGATATTGAGGTTCAGCAGAAACATTATATGTTGCAAACACTTCTTTAACAACAGTAGGCGTTCCTTCATACATTCGGATAATAGCATATGGTATTTGAGAAAAATCTTCTTTACCTACATTATTAAGAAAGAAAAATATTTGACTCACATTGCTATTCAATTTTGTTAAATCAACAGAGATAACTTCATTATCAAGTCCATCGTCGCCTCCTTTATCTCCAGCAAGATCGTCGCCTGAATGTCTAAG
This sequence comes from uncultured Bacteroidales bacterium, assembly GCA_964564355.1. Classification (GTDB taxonomy): domain Bacteria; phylum Bacteroidota; class Bacteroidia; order Bacteroidales; family JAGODS01; genus CAZMDE01. Next base: position 2,544 of record CAZMDE010000337.1, read on the forward strand.
TGCTCCATCTACTGATAATAGTTTACCTTTAGGTAATCCAATTTTTTGCAGGAATTCGATGCGGTACATTGGAGAATAAATATGGTCACAGAGTTTACCATTACTATCAATTAAGATACAACTAAGATCTAAATCAACATCTACATTCTGTGTGACAATTTTCTTCCCGAATCCAAAAAATCCGCTTTCCTCTACTTTTATTTCTATTGCTCCCCAATTAACTCCTACGCAGAAATTAGATAAGGTTGCACCACTTTTCTTCCGTAGGTCTATTCTTTGACCCTTTTCCAAATTAATTGCCATTTTTTCGCTTTAAATTTTACTTACTTCCTGCAGTCCATTTCATTCCCCATTGATATGTCCTATCACAATCACTATGACCACCATGAAAAGTAACCAATTTTTTAACAGTGATTGTGGAATCTGATCCAAATAAAATCTCTGCTATTGCACAAAACTTATGCGGACTATTAAGTTTACCCATTTCTACTACAATATCGGGATTATTTGGAACCTTTATTGTTACTACAGCGTTGGTTTCATCCCATTTCGCGACACCTTCATAGATAAAAGCATACACAATAATTCTATGAATTTCATGAATCCCTGCAGGATTTACTAAAATATTCTCTCCGTTTCCGGAACCAGTTCGGCGTCGGGATAGCGGGGATTGACCTGCCCGCTGCCAAAAATCACCACACGCAAATCAACCCCGATCTGAGGTGCTGCAAGCCCTGCGCCGTCCAGGTGCGCCATCGTATCTCGCATATCGGCAATCAGCCCATGGAGTTCAGGCGTATCAAACTGGGAAACCTCGCCGGCAATCTTG
>CAZMDE010000338.1:0-464 GCA_964564355.1 uncultured Bacteroidales bacterium
TGACAAGTTGGTTAAAAAACAAATTATTAGGCTGCTCTCTTTTCCTCATATTACTAGATCTTTCTTTTATCGCATTTAATGCAAAATTCATAACTTTCAGTAAATCCATTATACATTTTATATTCGTGGGAACAATTTGTAGAGTTGGAAGTAGGATTGTTCCAAACGATGTTTCCAACTGAAATTGTATAATTGTCTTCAGGAATTGTGTAAACATGTGTGTATGTATGTGTGTGGATATCTGCCGCAATAATGTCCCACATAGAATCCCCAACTTCTGTATCACAGCTCCCAGTAGAACCGCCGAATTGCTGGTCCCAAACATATCTATATTCGTCAGATTGGCGTATAGAATTAAACCCAATTCCAGTTATTTTTCCAGTGGCTCCTAAATCAGACTCGCTTGCCTTAACTATAAATCTATCTCCGGCTTTGAATTTCATAACGCCTCCAATAAACCTAGA
>CAZMDE010000338.1:474-3364 GCA_964564355.1 uncultured Bacteroidales bacterium
ATATTAAAAAATATTTATTTTGACACAGAAGCAGAGACAATTTCTCCAACAGCCGCTTTATATAAGTCGTAAGATGATAATTCTCTTAGCTTTTTTCTTGACGTGCTGATACAATCTGAACCACAAGATTTTGTGATTTGTTCTTTTAATCTAACTCTTAATTTAAATTCTATAATTTTATTCTTCTTCATTGCTTCTTGCCTATATAGTTTTGCAAATAGCTATACGTTCTATCGTACAATAATATTTGCAGCTCAAGCCAAAGATTGTCCCTGAGTTTATTGTGTATGTCCTCATTAAATGAGGAATACAGTTGCACGTATATGTCATCTCTAAGTCTATCCCAAAGTTGATATGAAAATTGACTAGTGATTTGTTCTCGTTTCCTCATTTAGTTAACCCTAGTCCTTAAATATAAATATAATTGGCTTATGAGTCTGTATCTCTTTTCTTCGCACAGAACGTCATGCAGCCTATTATAGATATCTGGTTCAATTTGATATTGGAGCTGCCCGTTTAAAGATTCCCAAACATTATCCCTAAGCTGATCAGTAATCTGCTCACGCCTTCTCACTTGAACTCCTATCCTCGATGTATTTACCAATCTGATATCCAATTTGGCCCCAGAATTGCGAATTAAGCTAACCAGTGAGTCTCTTGCTTATCTTTTCAAAAGTTTTATATTTTATTTCAAGCCTAACTCTATCTCTAATTTTAGGATAGAATATATTATATAGAGGATCATTAAATTGGATGCGCTTTTTCATATTTTTGGCCCCATTTTAATATAATCCCAGGTTTCATTAATTAACGTATTGTTAAGCTTATCATGAAGTTTTATATATAGTTCAGATAGTATTACACGCCAAATAGTATCATCAACTTGAACATATATGCTATATCTAAGATGATCGCATATGTTTTCATTTAAAAAATCAGGTATCTGAACCCTTTTTTTCATGATGCTCTTCTCGATTTAATAAAATCGTTAATAATATTTATTAACTTAACATTTAGTTCATCCATAAGCAGTTCGTAAATTCCTGTATAGATCTTTTCTCGATTTTTTGAATTGACATCGTAGTATACCTGATGGTAAAGATTGTTTTCAATAATCGTAAAAAGGATTCCGTCTATCTGCTTGCGTTTTTTCATTTAAATCAATTCCCCAAATTCATAGTCTCAATATATGTGGATAGCTCGTCAACAATGTTATCGACTGGTGAGCGCTCAATGTATAAAATGTATTGGAGATAATCTGATATTAAATGAAAATTTTCATTATAAAGGTCGCCGTCAATATGATCAAAATACTTGTTGCTTATTCTATTTATCTGATCTCTTTGCCTCATGGCGACCCTCATACGTGTTTATTTTAATCTTCTGAAGTTGAACCAATTAAGCTGTTAGCTCTTTGTTCTAACGTAGCTTCAATTAAAGAGTTTTTTCTAGAACCATTTACAGCATAGATTCCGTTTCCATCTGGATATGCTAAAGCTAGCCCTTTAGAGTTGTGTAATTTTCCGTCTTTCATTCCGATAAAAGTTGGCTTTGGAGTAAGGATAACCAAATCTTTATATGTCCAGTACACGCCGCACTCATTGATGATTTCCATAACGATGTCGATAAGCTCGTCTTTTTCTACTGGAAGCTCATTGCAGATAAATGAATAAGTACTCACCCAGTATGCCTCGAATGAACCATAAGAAGCTCGCCAAGCTTGATCTTGCACTTCTGAATCTGTTACGTTAAGATCGCCTTTAGCGTGTTGAGCAGCAAGAACTGCGCCTGCCATTGGGCTTTCTGCCCAGATGATTTCTGGATTTGGAACGCATAAATTAGGATCAGTTTTAGATAAATAAGCATAAGCTTTTGTTAAAGCCTCTTCAGCCTTTTGTCTATTTGTTGGAGTAGTTGATAGGCCGATATTTCTGAATTTTTCCAAATAAGCTGGAAATAACGCTTCTTGTTCTGGGGTAAGTTCAGTAATTTTGTTATCCATTTTATGCTCCTTTTTGTTAAATGGTACATATTAAATGTAGCACAAATAAAACAATTTGCAATAAGTTTTTTTAGGTTGACGTACCGAAAATAAAATGTTATGATAATTGAAACGGAGGTCCAGATGAATATTTCTGAAATCAACAAAGCTATTCCTTTTCTATTAAAAAACCGAATTGTTCCATTCTTTTGGGGCAGTCAAGGTGTTGGAAAGACACAGTTTTGGAATCAGTATTGCGTAAAGAACAACTTACAATTAAGAGTTTTACACACGGCTACTCAAGATGTGGGCGATTTAGTTGGCCTCTTAGTTAAAGGCGAAAACGGCGAAGTTTATCATGCAAAACCTAAATGGTTTCCTACTGAGGGTGAAGGAATTATCTTTTTAGATGAATTAAATAGAGCGCCGACTGATGTAATTCAAGCAATGTATTCTTTTGTGCAAAATGGAACTATTCATACACACAAATTACCTCCGGGTTGGCGTATCGCTGCTGCTGGAAACTACCAATCAGAAAGATTCACTACAACAGATACAAGCGACTCAGCTTGGCTATCTCGTTTCTGTCATATTGATTTCACTCCTACAACTGAAGAATGGTTAGTTTATGCAGAAAGCAGAGGATTATTTAGCCTTGCTTCTTTTATTCGTGAACAACCTGAGATGTTAAATCTTACTGCAAAAGAAGGCGGAAGACTTGATATGTCAATGGTTACAAGAGACCCTAGAGCTTGGCTTGAAAGCGTTGGCGCCCTTGATTTAGAAGAAGGATTAGGAAAATTGCATATTGTTTTATGTTTTGAATCAATTATTTTTAATAATGATCTTCTAAAAGTAAAATTTTTTCTTTAAATAAATTAATTTTTATAATTTATAATTAAATATTTA
>CAZMDE010000339.1:0-3346 GCA_964564355.1 uncultured Bacteroidales bacterium
TGGGATGATTTGTTTTGAGGTTTTTATCAGTCTTTATATATCCGTCATCAGTTTTCTCAATCTCAATATCTGACTTAGGCAGTATAGCTTTCCTCCATTTGCAGTTAATGACAATATCCGCATCAACAGTTGTATCACCTGCTTTTAACTTTCCATTTTTATAACTTTTAATTTCATTGGAAAAAATTATATTGATTTTGGATTTTTTCATTTTCTTTACAATATAATCAGTAAGGAAGCTGTCTATATCAGGCAGGATATTTTCATCTGTTACAATAAAATTTACTTCCTTATCAATCATGCTGAAAAGCTGTGCCAGTTCAATTGCAGTTCCGCCCTTACCTATTATTGCAATCTTATCCGGTATTGTTTTTAAAGTCATTAGCTGTTCAATCTCTGTATATTCTATTTTATCAATCTTTTCAGGATAAGAGCCAGTAGCAATGATAATGTTCTTTCCTTCAATTGTCCTGTCACCAACTGTAACAGAGGTTGTAGAGGATATCACAGCTTCACCCATTATCAGCTCAACTGCATTCTTTTTAAACAGATAGCTTATTCCTGCAGTAAGCTTTTTGACAATGCCCTCAGCCCTTTTTACAGATTTCTCCCAGTCAAAGTGCAGCTTCTTCAAGTCTATACCTTCAATGCCAAAAGCCTCAGCATTCTTAATCCTGGTGTAGAGCTTTGCACTCTCAATAAGAGATTTTGTAGTTATACATCCCCAGTTAAGGCACATGCCGCCTACATATTTCTTTTCAATGACAACCACTCTCAGACCAACCTGTGCTGCGCGAATTGCTGCCACATAGCCTGCTGGTCCTGCTCCGATTATTATTATATCGTACATAGTTTAGAAGTTAGATGTTAGATGTTAGATGTTAGACATTAGATTTAAAATATATTATTCACTATTTATTATTAGCTCATTAAAAGAGATACAGGGTTGTGAAGATATTCAAGAAGCTCAATCACAAATCTCGAAACCTCTCCCCCATCAACAATGCGATGGTCAACTGACATAGATATTGGCATCATAGTTCCTATCTGTATTTTATCATCTATTACAATAGGTTTTTTATAAATCCTGCCAATGCCGATAATAGCTGATTGCGGATAGTTAATTACCGGCACTGCATAAAGTCCTCCTATTGAACCGTAGTTTGTAATAGTAAAGGTACCGTTACGCAAATCATCAAGCTTCAGCTTTCTTTCCCTTGCTTTGACAGAGAAATCATTCAACTGCCTTGCAAGCTCAAATATGGATAGCTTGTCAGCATCTTTGATAACCGGCACAAGCAGACCATCATCAGTATCAACAGCTATTCCTATGTTGTAATAATTTTTATAAATCATCCTTTCATTCTCAAGGTCTAACTGAGCATTCAGGGATCTGTGATTTTTCAATGCAATAGTAAGAGCTTTGATAATAAAAGGGAGAAAACTCAGCTTTACTCCTTCTTCATTATACTGAGCCTTATATTTATCCCTGATGCTGACAAGTTCAGATACCTCAACTTCTTCAAACAGGCTCATGTGAGCAGTATTATGCTTTGAAGCAAGCATATTTTTAGCAATAGTTTTTCTCAGTTGAGTTAAAGGTTCATAAGTAACTCTGTCATCTGTGAACTTTCCGTGTTCAACTGTTAGTTTTGAATTTTCAGAATATCTCTTTATATCAGCAGTGGTAACTCTGCCGGCGGGACCAGTAGGGCTTATAAGCTTAATATCTATATTAAGCTGTTTAGCCATAGCGCGTGCAACAGGAGTGGCGAGAGATTTTTTCGTTTGCAATTGCTCCTCTCTGACAGGCAATACCAAACCTTCTCCGCTTGAGGGCAGATAAGCTGCATTACCGGCAACCTCCAATGTACCAACAACAGCTTCACCGGCTTCGGTCACTGTTTCAATCTTATTAGCTTCCTCAATTGCTGCCTCTCCCACAATACCTTCCATCTCAATTTCCACAAGCGGAGAGCCGACATGAACAGTCTCTCCCACATTGCCATAAATGGCTGCTATTCTTCCGGTTCTGGGAGCGGGTATATCAGTGACAACCTTATCGGTTTCCATCTTGACAAGTGAGCTGCCAACTTCAACCTGCTGTCCTTTTTCAACATACCATTCGACAATTTTACCTTCGTCAAGTCCTTCGCCGATATCCGGAAAATTAAAAATGTAGCGCATACCTTTTCTTATTTAATAATTAACAGTTCTTTGAATTTCATAAAATATCTTTTCAGGGGATTGCATATAAAAGTGCTCTCCACGCGGATAAGGGACAATAGTGTCAAATCCGTTAACACGTTTAGGTGGAGCTTCAAGACTTAAAAATGCTTCCTCATTAACTATTGCAGTAAGCTCAGCACCTATTCCAAAGGAAACGGGTGCTTCTGCAACAATAACAACTCTTCCAGTTTTCTTAACTGAAGCTGCAATAGTTTCCCTGTCAATAGGGTAAATTGTTCTCAAATCAATAAGCTCAACAGAAATGCCAACTTCTTTAGCTTTCATCATTGCTTTCTGCACCTCCCTAATCATAGCTCCGAAAGCTATAACAGTAACATCAGTGCCGGGGCTTAAAACCATAGCTTTGCCAATAGGAATAGAAAATTTTTCTTCAGGCACTTCCTGCTTAATAGCTCTGTAAATCCTTTTCGGCTCCATGAATATAACAGGGTCATCGCTTTCTATTGCTGAAATCATTAATCCTTTAGCATCATAGGGAGTGGATGGGATAAGAACCTTAAGTCCGGGGATATGTCCGAACAGAGCTTCAGGGCTGTCAGAGTGATGTTCCAGAGCATTAATGCCTCCGCCATATGGAAATCTTATTACCATAGGAATCTTGTATCTGCCCCTGCTCCTGTTGTGCATCCTGGCAACATGAGAAACAATCTGGTTAAAGGCAGGGTAAGTAAAGCCATCAAACTGCAGCTCCACGATTGGTCTTAGTCCTGCAATTGCCATACCTACAGCAGTTCCGACTATACCAGATTCAGCAAGAGGAGAATCAAAAACCCTCTCTTCACCGAATTTTTGCTGCAAGCCTTCTGTTACGCGAAAGACGCCACCCTCAACTCCTACGTCTTCTCCGAATATAATTACATTCCTGTCTTCTGCAAGCTTAATATCCATAGCGTTCTTCAACGCATCTACAATTGTCATTACTTTCATTTCTGAACCTCCTTCCATTTTAAAAAATTCTCATACTCTGCCTGTTGTTTTCTGAGGTCATCAGGCATATCAACATACAAATATTTAAAAACATCCTCAAGCTTATAGGCAGGATAATTTTCTGCCTCTATAAACTGCGCATCTATTTCTTTTTTATATTGGTCAGTAA
>CAZMDE010000340.1:0-3345 GCA_964564355.1 uncultured Bacteroidales bacterium
CAACTTTTATTCCGCAGGAAATTAAGCAGCAGATTTTCAGACGTTCTTTCTCTACAAAGGGTACTGATAGAGGCTTAGGTACATATAGTATAAAATTGTTTACTGAGAAATACCTAAAAGGAAAAGCATATTTTACCACAGATGAAAAGGAAGGAACTAAATTTTATATAGCCTTTCCGCTTTCCCAGGAGTCAGATAACAAATCAATTACAAATGATTTTGAAATATAAAGCATTGCTATCTTTAATTAAATAAACTTAATATTTCTTATATACGTTTTTATATAATAGTAAATTTATTATTTTTGAAAATCTATTATTTGATTAATTATTATGAGAGGCTTTAAAAGAAAATACACAAACGGAGAAATCACAGTTTTTTGGGACCCTTCTCTCTGTATACATGCTATGAATTGCATTGATGGCTTACCCGAAGTTTTCAAACCGGGACTATCACCATGGATTCTTATGGACGCTTCTTCAACTGACAAAATATGTGAAGCAGTTGAAACCTGCCCAACTGCAGCTATCAGATGGAAATGGAATAAAGATATTAAAGCTGATGCAAATGCTGAAGAACCTAAAATAGAAGAAGGAAATTTAGAAAGAGAAGAAGATTAACTGCCTACTTAACTACTCCCGGGAAGTTTTCCACAAACTTAACTTTAAGGTCAGGGAAGTTTTCTACAAACTGAACTTTAATATCAGGAAAATTATCAACAAACTTCCATTTTCCGCATTCATCAGCAAAGTTTTCTACAACATTTACTTTCAGGTCAGGAAAATTCTCTACAATTTTGACTTTGATGTCAGGAAAGTCATTTACAATCTTTACCTTACCATAAAGATTAAAACCTTTGAACCTGCAATTTTGTATTTTTTCTTTGCTATTTAAATGTTTCACATTTTCCAAATGTGAAACATTTCCTTTGTTTAACAAAACAGGAGTTGATAGTACTTTGTGAATGTTTAAGCCCTCTCCCGAAGGTAAAATCCCTCCTGTAATTAGCAGAAAAAACAGAATACTGAGAGGTATGATTCTTTTCATTTAATAATAATTCAGATTGTAAAAATACGAAAATTATCGGTATAAATCAATATTTCTATTATCCTCTGTGCAACTCTGTGTCTTCTCTGTGTTTCTCTTTGTAACTTTTTTTTTAAACTACTACTTTATTTTTTTTCTTCTCTGTGTTTCTCTGTGTAATATTTTTCTAACTACTACTATATTTTTTTCTTCTCTGTGCAACTCTGTGTCTTCTCTGTGTTTCTCTGTGTAACTTATTTTTTTTAAAACTACGACTTTATGGACAGCCACTAATTAAGGTTTTATTTTATCTTTGCAATCCTTTCCCGATTTATCGGGATAATAATATCACATGAAACTGCTTAAACTCATATACATATTATTCCTATCCTCACTCCTCACTGCTAATTTATATTCACAGGAAAAAAAGAGCACAAGAATAGAGCTTGTTCAGGCAAACTCTTTTACCTTTGATAAAAAGCTCGGTAATAATGTCAGGCGCTTGATAGGCTCCGTAATCTTCAAACATCTGAATTATTTATTATATTGTGACAGTGCCTACCTTTATAACGAAGAAAACAAGCTTAGCGCTTTCGGTCATGTAAGAATAAAATCTGGCGATACACTTGATATATTTGGCGATAATCTCAGGTATGACGGTAATACCGAGCTTGCCGAGCTTACAAGAAACGTGAAGATGGTGGATAAGCAAATGTCCCTCACTACTGACTTTCTGACCTATAACCTGAGAACTGATGTTGCTAATTATCATACAGGAGGAACTCTTATAGACCCCGAAAACACTCTGAAAAGCCAAAAAGGATATTACTATACAAACACTAAGAAATTCTTCTTTAAAGATAATGTCATACTTATCAACCCTCAGTATACTATGACTTCAGATACACTCATGTATAAAACTGTCACAGAAACCTCCTACTTTTATGGTCCTACCAATATTGTCAGCAAGAATAATAACATTTATTGCGAAAGCGGTAATTATAACACAAAAACAGATATATCTCATTTCAAAAAGAAAGTATGTATCATTGACTCAAACCAGACAATTTATGCTGACAGCATCTATTATGACCGCAATTCAGGCGAAGGAATCGCAAGCAATAACATTTCTATTATCAGCAAAGATAAAAACTCTGTCATAAAAGGCGACCGCGCTTCTTACAATGAGATATACGGCACCCTGCTTATAACTCTAAAAGCTCAACTAATAATGATAGATAATAAAGATTCATTATATCTCCATTCCGACACACTTAAAGCTCTAACACTTGACAGCACTAAAAAACAAAGAAACATTCTTGCCTATCATAAAGTTAAATTTTTCCGCAAAGACCTGCAGGGCTTATGCGATTCCCTGAGCTATAATACAAAAGACTCTATTATCAACATGTACAGGCAACCAATATTATGGGCAGATAAAGACCAGATGTCTGCTGATTTCGTATCAATTAAAATCAAAAACAATAAAATAAATACAATTAACTTTCAAAACTCTTCTTTCATTATTTCGCAGTTTGACACAGCAAAATTCAACCAGGTAAAAGGAAAAGATATCACAGCCCATTTCAAAAACAACGAATTGAAAAAGATTTATGTTAAAGGCAATGCAGAAACCATTTATTATCTTGCTGAGGAAAATGGCAACCTGACAGGAATTGACAAGTCTTTCTCACCCGACATGTTGATTTACATTACAGATAAAAAAGTTCATAAAGTAGTGCATCTCGAGGCTACCGAAGGAACTGTATATCCCCAAAAAGAATTTAATAAAGAAGATGCCTTCCTCATCGATTTTAAATGGCAACCCCAAAAAAGACCTAATACCAGGTACGATATTTTTAAGTAATTTGGAAATTTGGCAATTTGGAAAATAGTTCATTGGTTCATTAGTTTACTAGCTGAAATTCAATGAAGTATCTAATATTCATTAACAGGTCAACACTCATTAGGGACTTATTATAAACTGTTGAGGGACAGTATGATATACTGAGGTCAAGGCTGAGACAAGGCTAAGACAAGGCTGAGACGGGGCTAAGATAAGGCTATGATTGAAGCTAAGCTATTCACTATCAATGCTAATATATTAATATTAGCATTGATTACCTTAAGATAAGGCATTTGTGGTGTTTTATAATATTTTGCCATTTCAATTTGCAATTTTAGATTTACGAATTACGATTTAAAACAAACAAAAAGTGTACCAAAAACAACATACAAAAGCAAATGCGCTTTAATAAATTATGTTGCGAATATAGTCATTTTTGCGGTTACTTTTACAAAAAAGTGAAAATATTTTTA
>CAZMDE010000341.1:0-2130 GCA_964564355.1 uncultured Bacteroidales bacterium
GCACAGAGTTACACAGAGTTTAAATTCAGGCATCATTTAGGGTTGTTAATACAAATTCATAAAATTATTTACCTGCGGATAATAATTAATATATTTTTGTAAAAGTATTGGTGCATTTATTCATAGTTCAAAATGAATAGATCATAATAGGGAACTCGGGTCAGATGCCCGGACAGTACCCGCTGCTGTGAGCTCTTTAAATTATCTGAAAAACCTCACGCCACTGTCCTGATTAATCGGGATGGGAAGGCATTCGGATAACAGAGTAAGTCAGAAGACCTGCCAATCGAAATAGATTTGAAGATTTTCAGATTTATAAGATTTTAAGATTTTAATTTTAATCTTTTAATCTGCAATCTTATAATCGTAACGCTTTCGGGATAAAAGCTGATGATTTGATTCTATTAAAATCAGTTTCATCTACTTTTTCTCAATTTGCTAAAGAATTAATTAGCTAAATTGTCAGATGTATGAAAAGTTATTATGTTTTAATTTTTTTATTAGTTGCACAAAGTGCATTTTCACAAAAAATAAAGAAAGACACAGTTGTAGAATTAAAGTCTATAAGCATATCTGCTGAAAGACTAAATGATTTGTCAATCGGGCATAAGATTGAAATAATAGATTCAGTTACTTTGTCGAATTACAGCTCTTCGAATATCGGGGATTTGCTATTATTCCAAACGCCTGTTTATGTAAAGACTTATGGACTTGGCAGTGTGGCAAACATGACAATCAGAGGCACAACTGCCCAGCAAAGCGCAGTTTTATGGAATGGGTTCAATATAAATACATCCAGTTCTGGCATTACTGATCTTGCTCTTTTACCTGTTTTCTTTTTTAGTAATGTTAATATATTGTACGGGGGTGGAAGTTCTATTTACGGCAATGGCATGATTGGGGGTAGTCTGCATCTTATAAACAATCCTGTTTTTAATAAAGGTAATTCTTTTGATATTAATATATCTGCTGCAAGCTTTGAAAATTATAATATAAGCGGCAAAGCGAATATTTCAGGACCTAAGCTGAATTCTTCGACTGCTTTTATCTATAATACATCTAAAAACAATTTTTTATATATTAATAATTATAAAAGTGATAAACCTGAAGAAAAACAGTTAAATGCAGACATCAGGCAGTATGGCATAATGCAGGATTTAAACTATAAAATATCAGCAAATCAAATAATAAAAGCTTCTATTTGGTATCAATATGCTGATAGGGATATACCTCCTTCATTAGATCCATTTAATCCTTTTACGGGAAAAGCAAAACTTACAGATGATGCTTTTCGCTCTTTAATTCAATGGTCAAATACTAATGATAAAATGATGTTAGCAGTTAAGGCAGCATATTTTTATAATAGGGAGCATTATGTTTATTCTGACCCGTTTTTTCCAAGTGATTCAAGAACAAACTCAGGCAATGCTATGACAGATATAGAGTATAAAAGAAAGCTGGGAAAAAATAATGAATTGTATGGAGGAATAAATTATACTTTTAATTATGCTGATGTTAAGGATTATGATGGGAAAAAGCAGCAAAGCCAGGGGGCAGGATTTATATCATATATACATCATTTTTTTCAGAAGGAATGGAAAGGGGCATTAAATATAAGAAAGGAAATTGCTGAGGGATATACTGCACCTTTGACTCCTTCAATTGGAGTTGATGGAAAGATATGGAGATTTATTTACTGCAGATTTAATGTATCGCAAAATTTCAGAGGACCTACTTTTAATGACCGTTACTGGTGGCAACCACCTTATTCAATTGGCAATCCCAACCTAAAGCCGGAAATCAGCATAAATGAAGAAGCAGGAATAATATTTAAAAGCAATTCAGACCATAGACCACAGACCATAGATTTTAAAACGGAGGTTTCAGCTACAGCTTTCAATTCGCAGGTTGATAACCTGATACAGTGGGTTGATAAAGGTAATTACGTTTATATCCCTGATAACATTAATAAGGTTCATAGCAGAGGGCTGGAAGTACAGGGAAAGATAGTTATGACAATAAGAAAATTTAATATAAGATTTAATACGGGCTATTTTTATACAAAATCCACTAATGAGAAAAAAACTTCTGAAACAGGAAAGGCAGCTACTGAAAGTTTTAACCAGGTTT
>CAZMDE010000341.1:2140-2391 GCA_964564355.1 uncultured Bacteroidales bacterium
AAACAGATATGTCATATAAAAAACAGCTTGTTTATACTCCAGAACAAACAGGCAATGCAGGGTTGACGTTTGGCTATAAAAACTATGAAGTCTGCTACTATCAGACCTATACGGGAAAAAGATTCATCAATGCTGACAATAGCAAGTCTCTTGAGCCTTATTCACTTGGGAATTTTAAAATTATCTTTAAACATAATGTTTGGAAGCAACTTCTCAGGCTTCAGTTTGATATTGATAATATATGGAATGTC
>CAZMDE010000341.1:2401-3290 GCA_964564355.1 uncultured Bacteroidales bacterium
TCATGCAATTGATTATTACCCTATGCCGGGCAGGATTTATAGACTGACATTGAATTATAAGATATGATTTCTGGTTTTAATAAAAGTCATACATTCTGAATAACTTTTTCAAGCTTAGCACTTACCTGAACAGCAATATCTTTCAGAGCGGGATTTTTGACTGCCTGCATTGATACCAAAGGATTTATAGCAGATACTTCAACAGTGTTTGCATCATTCTCAACAATTATCACATTACATGGCAGCATAGTTCCTATTTTGTCTTCTGCTGACAGAGCCTGATAGGCAAAGGAAGGATTGCAGGCGCCAAGTATCCTGTATTTTTTGAAATCAACATTTAATTTCTTTTTAAATGTCTCTGTAACGTTGATTTCAGTTATTATTCCGAAACCTTCTTTTTGTAATTCCTCAGTTGCTTTAATAATGACATTCTCAAAATTGTCATTTACCAGTTTGCTGAAATAATAGTTCATAATTTAAAATTTAAGTTTAATTAACTTATTGTCTGTAATTTGTTGAAATATAATTTATTGTATAAAATATAAGACCATAATGTAATTGTAAAAGTAATTTAATTAGTGATATTATAACGATTTATAATAAAATGTTATTAATTTTGCAGCGGAAATAAAATTTCAAATGTAAAGATATGGAAAATTCATGTAACACGAATGTTAAACCACGTAATTTAAAAGAGTTTTTAAAATCACGCAGCTTATGGAAACCATTGCTGAGTATATCCATAGGAGCTGGTGTTGGCTTTTTATATTATTTTTCTGTCGGCTGTTCGTCGGGAAGCTGTGCTATTACAGGTAGTCCTTACGGATCTATGATTTTTGGCGGTTTTATGGGTTTCTTTATAACAAATAGCCCCTGCAGAAGCTGCTGA
>CAZMDE010000342.1:0-3266 GCA_964564355.1 uncultured Bacteroidales bacterium
TCGATGCACAAGAAAATGAAAGAAAGCGCATAGCAGAAGACCTGCATGACAGTTTAGGTCATATGCTATCTACAATTAAACTGTATATGGTTGGCATTGAAGACAATTATGAGGTAGATATTGCACAAAACAAGGAAATGCTAAAAAACACGATTGGTTATGTTAATACAGCGTGCAATGAAGTAAGAAATATATCTCAACACCTCATGCCTGTGGAATTAATAAGATTAGGACTTATTCCTGCATTGGGGGAGATGTTTGACAAGATTAATAAAACAAAAAAGCTGAAAATCAACTTTACAAACAAAGGATTTGAAGAGCGTTTAAACGAATCTTTTGAAATAAATATTTACCGTATTATACAGGAATTAATAGGAAATGCCATCAAACATTCAGAAGCAACAAGAATTGATTTTAACATAAACCGACAGAATAATCATGTTTTATTGACAATGATTGATAATGGGAAAGGTTTTGACACTTCAACAATAAAGGAGAGTCATGGCTTAGGCTGGAAAAACATTTATTCAAGACTGTCAATAATAAATGGTAATATTGACATTTCTTCTAAAATTGACAAAGGAACGGAGATTAGTATTGATTTTACGGTATAAAGAAATTTGGTAATTTGGTAATTTGGTAATTTGGAAATTAGTCTAGACTAAGACTAGGACTAGGACTAGGACAATGTGCAAATGTGCTAATGATTAAATGAAGAAAAAAGGAACAAGGAATAAGGATTTATTATTTTAGAAGAATAATGAGATATGGAAACTACACAACAATTATTGAATATTCTTATTGTTGAAGATCATAAAATATTTGTTGATGGATTAAAAGTGCTGTTAAAAAAAAATGTGCGAATAAAACAAATATTTTTTGCTTTGAATGGAAGGGATGCTCTTGAAATAATAAAAAAGCAAAATATTGATATGGTCTTAACTGACCTCAATATGCCGGAAATGTCAGGACTGGAGCTTACCAAAGCTATAAAAGCTGATTATCCGCAAATAAAGATAATAGTGCTGAGCATGTATAACAACAAAGGTGTTATTATGGAAATAATTGAAGCTGAAGCAGAAGGATATTTATTAAAAAACACCGACAAATCTGAGCTGTTCAAAGCCATCGATAAAGTTGCTGAAGGTGGAACATATTATAACAATGAAGTTCTGGCTGTCATGATGGAAAATACCATAAAAGAAAAAACCATTGTTCAGGAATTATCTGAAAGGGAAATAGAAATCTTAAGACTTATATGTCAAGAATTTACATCTGCTGAAATTGCTGAAAAATTATTTCTCAGCCCATTAACTATTGAAACTCACCGTAAGCGTATGCTGCATAAAACAAATTCCAAATCTGTTATTGGATTGATGAAATACGCCATAAAATTCAACCTAATATAAGAAACAAGTGTAGAGTTTCTATACTACCAGCCTCCAGCCTATATCTTACTCCCAATATACCAATTGTATATCTTAAATCGAGAATACTACAACCTTACATTACCTGTTTACAGGTAATATAAAATACAGATTAAAGGGTAATGTGAGTATGCTTTTTCAATATAATTTTGTATCGTTTTATTATAATAATTTGTTATTTAAATTTTTTAATAGCAATAAAATAAAGGGAAATTTAGAAAAAATTAGAAATCAATTAGCTGAATGTTAATATATGAAAGAAATAGCAAATAAATCTCTGAATATTTTACTTGTAGATGATAATAAAATATTTATTAACGGTATCAAATTTTTGCTAAAACAAACATCTGGATTAAGCCATATTCATGAAGCTTTAAATGGAAACGAGGCTCTAGAAATTATTAAAAAGCAAGATATTGATATTATCATCACTGATATCAATATGCCGGAAATGTCAGGAGTCGAACTGTCACGTATTATTAAAACTAATCATCCTAACTTAAAGATAATTGTTATCAGCATTTATAATAACAAAGCGATTGTTAATGAAATGATAGAGATTGGTGTCGAGGGATATTTATTAAAGAATACTGACAAACATGAGCTGATAGATGCTATAAATAATGTTGCTGAAGGAGGAAAATATTACTGTGAAGATATACTTGAAAAAATTGTGGATGATATAGAAAACACATAAACCGAAGATATGAGATATGAGATATGATATATGATATATGAAATATGAAACTGATTTCCTTAAGTATATTATTTTTTTTAACTGTGGTAATTACTTAATTAAACTTTTACATATTACCTATAAATAGGTAATTTAAATTACCTAATAAAAGGTAATGATTATCATTGTTTACTTATTTACCTTTGTATGTTTAAATTAGTATCATTTTGAAAGTATAAGGTATAAAACTTGTTGAACCTAATGAACAAAGAAGATATAACAAAAATACAGATATTGCAAATTAGTGATTTTCAGGGATATGAAATGAGAGTGTTCGTAGATTATTCGCAAGATATATGATTTATAAATGTGCTCATGAAAACGCTTCGCTAAGTTGTTCGAAGAGTGTTCGAAGAGTGTCCGAGAATTGAGCTTGAAATGAAGTAAAAATTAGATACAAGATATGAGGCATGAAATAATTTGGTAATTTATTCGCTAAATAATTTGAAAATTAATGTGCTCATGAGCTCGCTACGCTCGGTTGGTAATTTGATAATAAAATTAACAAATAAAGTAATGAACTAATGAAAAAATGAACAATTTAGTAATGAAACCTGCAGGAAATAACGATAATGGTATCATCAGTAACCTGGTAGACGAGGCGGTCTTTTTTTGTTATGCGTCTGCTCCAGTATCCGGCAAGTTCATGTTTCAGGGGTTCAGGTTTGCCGGTTCCTTCAAAGGGGCTGCTTACAGTTTCTTCAATAAGCTTGCAAATCTTATCAAAGATTTTTCTGTCAGCATTCATCCATTGGATATATTGTTCAGCCGCTTTAGGCTTAAAGATAATTTTTCTCATTTGGAAAGCTTGACTTTTTTGACTTTAGAAAAGTCTGTTTGTTTTCCATTTTTCAAATCTCTGCTGAATTTTTTAAAATCCTCAGCAGTAAATTCATATCCGTATTTGCTGTTGATAGATTCTTCAAGCATCTGGCGGTTTTCGGGAGTCGAGAGAAGGTATTCGGTTTCATCGGGTTCTTCTTCGACAGTGATAGAAAGATTTTTATTTCCGAACAACTTTTTGAGAGTTTTCAGGAAATTCTCATCAAGTTCTATAGCTTTAATATGAAAAGTAGTGTACATAACAAATATTTTTTGCAAAA
>CAZMDE010000343.1:0-3260 GCA_964564355.1 uncultured Bacteroidales bacterium
AGTTATAATAATGATGTGAGTGTAGTTAAATTCATGAATGAAAATTCAGATAAAGATTTTATTAAGCTCCGTTAAAAGCTTATGAAATTTATGATTTAATTTCATAAATCGTCCAGTTTCGCTTCTTGTTAATCCAGCCTTTATAATTAAAATGATTTAACCATACAGGAAATCTTGTGTAAATTTTTTTATAATTAATAGTATCAGCATTCATTTCAGCTTCTCTGAAACTATTCTTTGCTATAAACAGATTGACAATATTTTTTCTGTTTACGATTTTCAAATCTTCAATTTTATTAATCTTTATTACTTCAAGGTTGCTGCGTTTATAAAAATTAATAAACCTGTTTTTCCCGAAAGGATTCTCTTCTATATAAAACAATACTGCGGGTTTGTTATATGAATTATAAATCTTTTCATATACAGCAATATTATTAGCGGCAGGTTTAATGCAAATAATTATTAGGCATAATATATTTGCATACCAAAAACTATTTGTAACCCATTTGTTACTAATAATATTCATAAGCTTTTCTTTGTTACTGGATTTGATTACTTCTATCGCCTGAATTATGAATAGTGGAATGAAATTGATTAACGGAAAAAGAAACCTCAGCTCTTTATGTGGAATATAAATATGAATTAAAATAAATGGTAGAAAAATCCATGTAAGTATATTTTTAAAACGGAAAATAAAGACTATGATAATGCTTAATCCATAAACAAGACTAAAGGGAGGTATTGCTTTTATAAATCCCTGCTTTAAATAGAACCACCAGGGATCTTGTGTGGAAATTGAAATATTACTCTTGAACAAAGTGATTATAAAATAATGATAAGCTGACAAAGTCCATTCTTCATAATACCACTTATCAATCAACACACCGATAAAAATAATTAATAATATCCCTGAAATTATTAGCATCATTTTTATCACTTGCTCTTTATTAATAAATAATAGCCATAAGATTGCTCCTGCTATCATTATTCCTGTCTGAAAGCGGAATAAAAAAGCAAAACCCCAGAAAAGACCTGTAATAAAATATTTATATTTTTTCTTCTCATTATTTAAAAATTGTACTGCTAATCCTATTATAAAAAAATGACTTGACCAGTTTTCTGACGAAAACCTCACGTTTTTATATACAATAAACCAGATAAGAAACGAGAGCCATATGAACCACTTTTTAATTATTTCATCTGTTATCTTTTGTGTAAATGCTTTTATCAATAAAATTGTGCTGATTAAAGAAAGAATTACAGATAAAAATCTGAGAAATGTTGCTTCATGAAATGGATTAGCTAAATTTAATAAGTTGAAAGTTTCATGTACTGCATATGCAATGGCTGGCTGTATTGCTGACCTCATCCTTAAGGGATATTCCCAGGCAAGGTCTGCTGGCTTATTGATGCCATATTTTAATCCTGCAAATTCAAATATCTGGAAATGCTCATCATCATGATAATAACCAACACTAAAATATGCAGCAACTAAGTATACAATCAGACTTATTAATAATACTCTTTTAATATCTGGAATTCCCTTTATCAATGTCATTATTAGTAAATATTAACCATTTGTCAGTAATCACTATAAATTACTTTGTTACATGGATAATTTTAGTAATTTATTTTTTTTCTTTGCGATACTTTGCGTAATACTTTGTGTTCTTTGCGTTTAAAATTTTATTTTTTTATCTATGCATCAAAGTCATTTTAAATCGTATTCTCCCTGTTTTTCCATCGTAAAATATCCAATAAGAAATACAAATATCTGCATAGGATTTGAAAACAGCGTATTTCCTGTCAAAAGACAAAAAAGAAAAAAAAGAAAAACAAGAATAAATTCTTCCATGTAACAATTATTTCTCAAATATTTATAAAGCCAGTAATACAAATATATCACTACAGGAAATCCGAGTAATCCTGTTTCAACAAGTAATTTTACAAAATCCGAATGTGCCACATAAGGCTCACCCCAGGGTGCTATAAAGCCATGAAGGAAAGTCTGCTGCCCTAATCCAACACCCATAAGCAAGTAGTTGTTAAACCAGTCCGTTATCAGCAAATACCATTGCATTACTCTCCACTGAAAAGAATTTTCAATCCCACCACTGCCTAAACCCGATACATCATAATTTGCTGTTAATAAATTTGATAATCTGAAATAAATTTCTCTGTTTATCAATAAAAGAGTAATTAATGCAAGAGATATTATTATGAAATAAATGTATTTTTTCTTGTAAACAATATAATACATGAAAAAAGCAAAAAAGAGAGATACAATAATCCTCATAGTATTATTATATGCTAACAGAATGGCAATAAGCATGATTGTTATAAACATAAAAATCTTATGTAATAAATCTCCGGTGTTTTTTATTATCAATAACAGAAGTATAAAGCTAAGTCCCATTAATAACCCGAATTGCCCGGCATTACCAAACTCCCCGCTTAGCCTGATATTTTGATAAATAACACTAGCATCTCCCAGGATTAATGACATGTAACCTGTTGTAATATGATAAAATATTACTATTAAAAACCATATCACCAATCCTTTGCGGCTTATGTTATTATATGCAAACTTGCCGAATAAAAATAATCCGATAAATGTTATATATCTTAAAATGTCATAGAAGTATTTATAATAGCTGAATTTATTATGATAAGTCAGGTATATACCCTGTATTAGTAATAAACAAAGCAGGAATAAAAACAATAAATTGTTTGCTTTCAGATTATATATCTTATAGGTAATTACATACAATACAATAAAAAGCAGCATTATTGCTGAAAAAATAATACTCGATAAAGAGCTGTTTATAAAAAGGGTATTCTTTAGTACAAATAGAATTAAAAGAAAGTAAAATAATATCTTATTCAGTAATATATCAATTTGTTTCACCGGCTCTTTTATTCATTTTTCATTGTCAATTCTCCTAACTCACTACTCACTAATTCATTATCGGGTCGCCCGGAAAATTTGCCCAGATTGCATAATCCCTGCCAAAATCTTTCATAATGCTGCCCCACATATGCCTCGGCTCCTTATCAAAAACATAAGATGGTTTTCCATTTATGACAATCCAGGATTTTTCTTTCATCTCATTATCTAATTGTTTCGGTTCCCAGCTGGAGAATCCTAAATAAAACCTCATATCATCAGGTTTTGCAATTTTGGTAGTAATCAATTCTTTTATGATTTCAATATCTCCACCCCAGTATAGACCATCAATTATTTTCATGCTGTTATCTAT
>CAZMDE010000344.1:0-3260 GCA_964564355.1 uncultured Bacteroidales bacterium
CAATTAACAATTAGCAATTAACAATTAACAATTAACAATTAACAATTAGCAATTATCAATTAACAATTAGCAATTAACAATTAACAGAGAATAGTGAAAAAGATAATATCCTATAATGTAAATGGCATAAGGGCTGCGCTGAAGAAGGGTTTAATTGAATGGATAAAGGATTCTCATGCTGATATTATCTGCTTCCAGGAAACAAAAGCACAGCCGGAACAAATACCCTCCGCTGAATTTGAAGAATTAGGATATAATTGCTATTGGTTCTCAGCTCAAAAGAAAGGTTATAGCGGTGTCGGTATAATCAGTAAAACAAAACCTGACCGCATTACTTATGGCATGGGTATTGAGAAATATGACTATGAAGGCAGGGTAATTATTGCTGAATATGGAGATGTAACAGTTATGAATGTCTATCATCCGTCAGGTTCATCAGGGGAGCTCAGGCAGGCTTTCAAAATGATCTGGCTTAATGATTTTCTCAATTATATTAATGAATTTAAAAAGACACACCCTAAGCTGATTATTTTAGGTGACTTTAATATAGCTCATACAAGGATTGATATTCACGACCCTATTGGAAATGCAAAAACATCAGGCTTTCTGCCCGAAGAACGCGAATGGCTGACACAATTTGTTAACAGCGGATTTATTGACTCTTTCCGCCATTTCAATAAAGAGCCTGAGAATTACACATGGTGGAGCTTCAGAGCAGTTGGTGCAAGAGAAAGAAATATTGGCTGGCGCATAGACTATGAAATGGTCAGCAAGTCTCTTGAACCTATGATTAAAGCAGCAGCAATCCATCCCGAAGCAAAGCACTCCGACCATTGCCCCATCTCTCTCTATGCAGAGTTCTAATAATTTGGTAATTTAGTAATTTAGTAATTTAGTATTTCGGAGTTATTCCCATATTATAGAACATAAAAGCCCACTTGTCGGTATGTATATCTATTACTTTTGAAAGAGAAGCACCGGCAGCTCCGTGTCCCTGCTTGGTCTCTATGCGTATGAGAACAGGATTAGTTCCTATTTGCTTTTCCTGCAGAGTAGCAATAAATTTGAAAGAATGCGCAGGCACAACCCTGTCATCATGTCAGCTGTCAGCACGAGGGTTGCAGGATATTCAACGCCTTCCTTAATATTATGTAAAGGAGAATATTTGTAAAGATAATTGAAATATTTAGCGCTGTCGCTTGAGCCATACTCAACTGCCCATCCCCAGCCCACAGTGAACTTATGGTAGCGGAGCATATCCAATACACTAACTTCTGGCAATGCCACCTTAAAAAGCTCAGGTCTCTGTGTCATAACTGCACCTACAAGTAAGCCTCCATTCGACCCGCCGTTAATAGCAAGCATTTCCCTGTTTGTATATTTATTTTCTATAAGGTAATCAGCAGCAGCAATAAAATCATCAAAGCAGTTTTGTTTGTTCAGCAGCTTGCCGGCATTATGCCATTTCTCACCGTATTCCCCACCGCCTCTTATGTTTGCCACTGCATAAACTCCGTCATTCTCAAGCAATATAAACATGGAATTATTAAAACGCGGTGTAAGGTCAATATTAAAGCCGCCATAACCATAGAGCAGGGTGGGGCGATTGCCGTCAGGCTTAATGCCTTTCTTATGTATAAGAAACATAGGGATTTTTGTCCCGTCCTTGCTAGTGTAGAAAACCTGCTCTGTCACAAACTCATCAGTATTTATTTTTGGCTGTGCCTTTTTAAATACTTCCGATTTACCTGTAGCAATGTTGTAACAGAAGATTGATGGGGGATAGGTAAAAGAAGAAAAATCATAGAACACATACTCATCTTCTTTATATCCCGAAAATGATGATGCAGTTCCTATAGCAGGAAGTATTACCTCATGCTCCAATTTACCGTCAGGGCTATACTGGTATATCCTTGTATAAGCATCTTTCAGGTAAGAAGCAAACAACTTTCCTCCTGCTGTAGTTGCAGATTCAAGCTTTTCAGGCTTTTCAGGAACTATATCCTTCCAGTTTTCCTTTTCAGGTTTAGCAGGGTCAACCTCAATTACCCTGTAATTGTCAGATCCATTGTTTGTGTGAGCAATAATTTTATCTCCAACATTGCAAATCACACCATAATTAAAATCAAATCCTTTAAACAAAAGCTTAAAGTCTTTCTGTTCTTTTGACAGGTCTTTATACCATACTTCCGATCCTTCAGTTCCCTTGAATTTATAAATAAATAAATAACGCTCATCCTCCGTTACCTGAGCTGACAAATACATAAGAGGGTTTTCCTTATGCTCATATATAATCTGGTCTTTTTCCTGCTTATCACCTAATTTATGAAAATATATCTTTTGATATTCATTTCTCGAAGAAAGCCCTGAGCCTTTGGTTGGGTTATCATAGCGGCTATAATAAAATCCATCACCTTTCCATGCAACATTTCCGAACTTTATCCATTCAAGCTTGTCGCTTAGCTTTTTCTGCGTTGCAATTTCCATCAGGTATAAGGTTTCCCAGTCGCTTCCGCTTTTATTTTCATGATAAACAATGTATTTCTTATCCTTTGAAATGCTTTCAAAGCCTATAGATACAGAACCGTCCTTTGACAGCAGGTTAGGGTCTAAAAAAACCTTTGCATCGCCTGTCAGTCCTTGTTGTATATAATAAACAAACTGGTTTTGGAGACCGTCATTTTTCGCGAATATGATATAATCACCTATTTTCATCCCTCCTGTAAATCTTGGGTAATTAAGGATTTCACTCATGCGTTTCTTTATCTTATCTCTGAAAGGTATTTTCGACAGATAATCCCCTGTAAATTTCTGCTGCGCCTTCACCCAGTAGTTAGTCTCAGCAGATGTGTCATTTTCAAGCCAGCGATAAGGGTCGCTTACCTTTGTTCCAAAATAATCATCCGCCTGTGTACCTTTTTTCGTTTCAGGATAATTCAGTCTTATTGCTGTTTGTTTGCAGTTGCTCATAAGCATCACTATTAATAATAAAGGAATATATTTCATAAGTAAATTGGTATTAGTTGATAGAAAGCAAAAATAAGAATATATTGCCAATAACTATTTAGCCTGTAAAATTGTTTTGAATGTCATATATTAATTATTTATAAAAATAGCGATGAGTTATTAAACGTGAGAATATTATAACTAACATTGCTTTGTTAATAAAATTAGATTACTGCTGTATTTTTGTCTTATTTTAGTAATTATTTTTGATGTGGCATAGTTTTGGTGTTTAAATTCTATGTAATTCATAATAA
>CAZMDE010000345.1:0-228 GCA_964564355.1 uncultured Bacteroidales bacterium
TCTTTTCACTGGATAATGACATTTCTTTTTGAACTTTATTATCTAATTCAAAGAATGAATTAATAGTTGATGAAGCGATTGGAATAGCTTTTTTCACATCGAATTTGAAAAATTCTTTTGCATAATGAAACTTTCTAAATGTAAAGTGAAGAATTATTTCAGCAATATCCATTGAAGGAACTTTCTGCGACCATTCTAGAACAAAATGTCCTAATGATCCAGTTTGTC
>CAZMDE010000345.1:238-3240 GCA_964564355.1 uncultured Bacteroidales bacterium
CTTTATAACTCTTACCTATTTTGATAAGTCCAGGATGTACGTTATTGCTAAAAATATATACATAACCGCTGTTGTTTTCAATAATTTTCATTTTAAAGTTTTCCATAATTATACGAGTAAAGAATTTATAAGAATTAATTTTAAACTCCAAAATTATGAAAATTAATTGATTCATTAAAAAGACTTTTGAAGTCTGGCAAAAATTTACTGCATACCATCGTAACGGGGTCAATTCAGCTGCCTTTGCCTTAGGTGTTGATTAATTATTTGCTTAACTACCCTGAAAAACTTTACATTACAAACTTGCAATTATATATATAGGTGATGAAAAAAATCTCCAACCGTATGCTGACGGATTGCTAGTGGTGTGCTAACGTAGTGAATACGGTGTGCTAACCCTCTTTTCTCTCATTATCAGACATTTAAAATATTCAAATCTACCGCATATAAAACAACCTGCTTGTAATCAATAAATTAACTACTCCCGACTCAATACACCCAACTAAATACTCCCAACGCATTACTATTTTTCATGTTTACACTATGACAAGCGTGTCACAAACCATATTCAGACTATATACACGACCTATGTAGGCACGTCATATGGAGAGTTTGTGGTGAGTTTGTGGTAAGTTTGTGGTGAGTGTGTGGTGAGTTTTTAACGATTATTTATGTCTGCCGGACCCGACATCCCGCTTATTTTGTTTATTGCACGATATTTAAAAGCTATTTTATACTTGTCTTTGTCTATCTTCTTAAATATCCTCAAATATTGTGCCATAATTGATGTTTCTGGCTAACAAGACAAATGATTTCTTTGTGTGTCTTTGTGTTTTTATTTCTTTGTGTTTCTTTGTGTTATAGCTTTTTTAATTTTTTGATTTTAATCATCTTGTTAGCTGGTTAGTATTAGAACTTTTTCTTTAATACCTCAAAATAAATCTAACCTTAAAATGAACTCTTTCATTATGCTAATTGTTTTATCTTTATATTGTTTATGTGGAAAATGTCCGCAATCAGGAATTATGCTTGTAGACACATACTCTTTGGCGCTTTTCACTATTGCATCAACCTGCAAAAGTGTACTAAATTCATCCTCTTTTCCATAAATAACAAGCAAAGGAGTTTTTATTCCTGGCAAAAGACTCTCAATATTCCATGGTCTGAACTTTTCTGACAGCCATGCACCTGTCCAGCTTAAGAAAGTGAATTCGGTTTTATCACCATGATATATTGACAATAATCTTTTTGTCTTGCCGCTATTATATTCTTCTACGTTATTGCTTATACCCTTTAAGGTTATCTCTTCTACAAAAACATGCGGAGCTTCTGTTATTGTACCTATTAAATTATCAGGATTTTGCGAAGCAAATATTATTGCTATTGTTCCTCCGTCACTATGTCCTATAAGTATTATCTTCTTATTAATATTTAATTCCCTGATTAATCCGGGGAGGATTATTAATGCTTCTTTATGAAGAAAATCAACATCCATTTTCTCTTTAAGTGGCCCAGATTCGCCATACCCTGGTCTGTCATATAGCAATGCAGGGCATTGGACAGCATTACTCAGTAATTTGGGAAAGTTCTCCCATTGCTGTGTGCTGCCTAATCCGTGATGCAGAAAAATCAATAATGGAGTATCATCTTTCTGATACTTTTGATTTATGTATTCAAAATATATTGAATAGCCTCCAATATTTACAAACCCTTTATACATTGGAAAAAATATTTTACTGTTCTAAGTTTTACTATTAATAACAATATTTTATGCGATGTTAAACAGAATTTTAATATTTTTGTACTTAAACTAAAACATAGTTAATTTTAAAACAAAGGTATCTATTTTTTAATTAAACATTATCGAATGCAGGAAAAATATGTGTTAAAGAATCATGTAAGAGTTGTCACTGCTGCTTCCCTGTTTGATGGGCACGATGCATCCATAAACATCATGCGGAGAATAATCCAGGCAACAGGTGCAGAAGTTATACATCTTGGGCATAATATATCTGTAAAGGAGATTGTGGATTGCGCTATTCAGGAAGATGCTCAGTGTGTTGCCATCACTTCTTACCAGGGCGGGCATATTGAGTTCTTTAAATATATGTACGATATGCTCAAAGAAGCAGGCTGTGGGCATATAAAGATATTCGGAGGCGGAGGAGGAGTGATTTTGCCTCACGAAATTGAGGAACTGCATAATTATGGTATTGCAAGGATATATTCTCCTGACGATGGCAGGCAGATGGGATTGCAGGGAATGATAAATGATATGCTTGAAAAAGCTGACTTCCCGACTGGCATACTCACTGAGAATGAAGCTGGCAAGTACATAAAGAATTTAAGTAATCTCCCAACTCCCAACTCCCAACTCCCAACTAAATATATCGCCCAGCTTATTTCTACTGCGGAAAATAACCCTGCCAATATCAAGTCTGCATTAAATGAAATTGAGAAAATATCAAAGACAAAGAAAATCCCTGTAGTCGGAATAACTGGCACTGGCGGCTCAGGCAAGTCCTCGCTGGTGGATGAGATTGTCAGAAGATATCTGATTGACTTTAAAGATAAGACCATTGGGATTATTTCTGTTGACCCGTCGAAACGTAAAACAGGAGGAGCTTTGCTTGG
Source organism: uncultured Bacteroidales bacterium (assembly GCA_964564355.1). Classification (GTDB taxonomy): domain Bacteria; phylum Bacteroidota; class Bacteroidia; order Bacteroidales; family JAGODS01; genus CAZMDE01. Next base: position 2,873 of record CAZMDE010000345.1, read on the forward strand.
CGACAGGATTAGGATGAATGCCATCAATGACCCGAGAGTTTACATGCGTTCGCTTGCTACACGACAGTCTCACCTTGCTATGTCAAAGTATGTGAAGGATGCTGTCAACATACTTAAAGTAGCAGGCTTTGACCTGATAATTCTTGAAACATCTGGCATTGGTCAATCGGATACTGAAATAATTGACCACAGCGACTTGTCAATGTATGTTATGACTCCCGATTATGGCGCTGCTTCACAGCTTGAAAAGATTGATATGCTTGACTATGCAGACATTATCTCCCTGAATAAGTATGATAAGAGGGGCGCACTTGATGCTGTCCGCGATGTCAGAAAACAGTTCAGCCGCAATCATCAGCTTTTTGAGA
>CAZMDE010000346.1:0-3236 GCA_964564355.1 uncultured Bacteroidales bacterium
TTCATATTGCTCATAATCAAATTATAATAATCCCAAAAGAAATTGAAAAAATGAATCAATTAGAAGAATTATCATTACAAGATAATCAGATTAAAGAATTACCTGAAGAAATATGTAAACTTACAAAACTTCAAAAACTGAACCTTCAGAATAATAAATTGAAGACTTTACCGAAGGATATATATAAATTAATAAATTTAAATTATTTTGATTTAAGAGGAAATAAATTTTCAGAGGAAGAAAAAGAAAAGATAAAGAAAATGTTTAAAGGGAAAAAGGTTGAAGTGTTATTAGATTAGATAATTTTTAAATTTAAAGTTTGTATAATGTCAGCTAAATGTTTACCAACTAAATAATTTGTTTTATAAGGAGTTTCTCCAAAAATGTCGCAGCTACGCTGCTTAAGAATAGATTGGGGATGTTGCTTCGCCTAACAGAGGAATTTTGTATTTAATTTTATTTTTGTATTCTTACTTTAATTCCTTCCGAGTGTGAGCCGAACTCAGGAGCATAAATACATTGAACAGAAGTGATCCCATTTGAAAAGTTGCCTGTCAGGGAAGCTGTCAGAGGATATTCAAAAACATAGGTTCCTTTGCCAAGATAGGATATGAAGAAGTTTGTAGCAGCATCAAGTGTGCTTTCGTAATAGCCAAGCCCACCCTGGTATTTATAAGATGACAGAACATTCACTGGCTCAAAGCCTGATGCACGCATATCTTTCAAATGCACGTATTCCATATCCCGATCAACTCTAAGCTCTATTCTTACTTTCACCTTATCTCCGACCTTTATAAGAGTTTTGTCACTCACAGGTTCAATGATAATACCCGTCTGAGTATTCCTTTCAATGAATAGCTTTTTCTGAATGCTCAGGTTAGCCCTCACCCTGCCCTCTCCCAGAGGGAGAGGGGAAGATGTGATTTTGTCAAGCTGCTCAAAGTACTGCCAGTACAAGCCTCCCCAGGCAACACCATCATCAGTTTTGGTAACAGTAACATTTCCCATATCAGGTTTAATATCTCCTCCGCTCCAGGAAGTTTTAAAATATCCTGTACCTGCTTCCGGTTTATTGCCTTCCAGTTTAAGCGGGTCAATCCGTTGTTTGCCAATAGTAACATCTACAAGCTTTTCGCCTGCAAGCATGTCTGTGCCTTTCAGCAGCAGTGCATAGCAAGCCTCAGCAGTAGCTTTTCCCGTTTTCCAGTCATTTGTCTGCTTTTGCTTAAGCAACCATATCTTCATTTCCTCAACAGATTTAATATCTCCGGATACCTCGTCAAACGCCTCAATCAGCAGAGCCTGTGTTTCAACAGGAGCCTGATACCAGTAATAGCCTTCATACATTTCTTTCCAGTACATTCCCATTTCTTCCGAGTGTAAAGCCTTTTCCTTAAGCGATTTCATAATATTCACCGCTTCTTTATTATCCCCTAACCTGTTCAATGAAATCGCAAGCATGCCTTCAAGGTAGATATTGAAAGATGTCCAGTATTTTTTTGCCTGTCCTCTGAAGTATTCAAAAGCTTCTTTATTATTATCTTCTATTTTAAAATCCTTATAGAAGTAGCTCCTTGCATAAAGGTACTGTATCTCATCGCTGCTGATATGGTTTTTATCCATTTCTTTCGGATAATGTTTCTTTATGTATTCATAGTCCTCTGTGAGCATGTTATCAAGATAGTAAATAGCCTTTTGTAGAATTGAGATGTGAGATGTGAGACTTGAGACTTGAGAAGTAATTCTATTAAGGTGTCCCAGTCCTGTGACTATATACTGTGTAAAGTATTTGCTGTCAGGCATGCCATCGAACCAGCACCAGGCTCCATTTGGCTTCTGCAGCTTTTTCAGCTTCATAAAAGAAGTATTCAGGTCATTCGTCATCCTGTTAAGGTCGAACAGCAAAGCGATTCTTTGCTTTCTTTCTGTTTCATTCTTAGCATCCAATACCCAGGGGGTTTCCTGTAATAATATATTTTTAAGCTCCTGGTTCTTTTCAAGATTTGACAGCAAAGCATCAGGACTATAATTCTTCCATACATCAAACACATTCTTTATTTTGGGATTTGAATTGATAACAAAGCTTGCAATGCTGTTAGCATAATATCTGTCAAACAATTCTTCTGATGATTCATAAGGAGATTCCATCAGATAAGGCTATGCCTGTATAGCAAGCCAAGCAGGATTTGAAGTGAACTCAAGCGTCAGCCTGAAATTTCGCAGAGTGTTTGATTTTCCTGAATTGATAAGCTTGTCAAATTTAAACTCTTTGGTTTGTTTGCCGTTTATCGGCATAGGCATAGATTCTGTAACGAGCATCCTGTTAGTAAGCACAGGTAGTGTCATCTCTTCGCCGTCACTGAAATTATCTGACTTAGCTGTGAGCCTGTATGCTATAGCGCCAATGCTTTCAGGTATTTTAATATTCCATACAACAGATGCGCTTTGTCCTTTTTTAGCTTCAAATATTTGAGATTGCTGATTAATGATAATCTTTTCGATTGGTTTCATTGTTGCAGCATCAAAGAATTCCAGTTGTGCAGTTCCTTTTAAGTCCTTATCAGATAAATTGGAAATCTTTGCAGGAAAGCCTAAACTGTCGCCCTCTCTGAAAAATCGTGGAGGATTGCTGGTTATCATCAACTGTTTTTGTGTTACCAATTCTTTTTTAATCAATCCTGTTTTCAGGTCTTTTGTATATGCAAGACCAAGCAGCTTCCACCTTGTCAAGGCTTCGGGAATGGTGAATTTGATGATAACTTCTCCTTTATCATTTGTTTCAAGAGCCGGATAAAAGAAAGCTGTTTCATTAAAATTCTTCCTTATCTGAACTTCCTGATTAGTTTGCGGAGAAGGAGAAACAGTTTCTAAAGGTTTCTTAGTTGATGCATCAATATCTTTATTTTCTTCATTAGCTGCCATGTCATTATTGAAAGTTTCTCCGACTGCGCTCATCTTAGCGCTTTTAGGGTTAATACCTGCAACAGACAAACTAAAATTTCCCTGTCCTTTCATAAATCCGCGAGAATAATAGCCATAAGTATTATATCCAAACCAGTTCAACTTATCATAAGTTCTTATCACAGGATATGTAATATTATCATTGTTGTCAATATATTTCTTTCCGGTCATTGCTCCGAAAGCCTCATTTGCTTCCCAATTATGTGTTGAATTATAAGACCGGTATAAATTAAAATCCCAGCTATGCGGAGTAAAAGCGTCAAGAGAAGCATCGT
>CAZMDE010000347.1:0-3218 GCA_964564355.1 uncultured Bacteroidales bacterium
AGTGGATGCCATTTCATATGGTTTCCGAGAGAATTTTTATTTGATAAAGATCCTTTTATAACACAATGCACAAATACGCTCACATATGCTGATAATCAATGTGGATCTGAAGGATTAAAACAGGCAGTATCATCTTGCGGTGCATTTTCAGACACTAGATTTATGCAGGGTTGGTTAACACCAAGAAGTTGGGAATGTTCAGATGGTTTTGCTTTGACAGCAGGGGCTAGAGGAATATTTCCAGATGCTTTTCCGTGTCATTGTGCTAATTTTCCACACATCCACGGAGGATTAAAAGATTCTGCATTTGGAGAATTTAATGTCAGTCAACGGCCAAATCAACTTGGTTATATTCCATCATTTAGAGCATTTATGCCAGCAATGGAAAGAGATGAAGCTGGTTGTTGTTGGTGTTCTGGTGCTAATTTGCACGATAGTCAGGTTTTTTTAGATATTACAGCTAAAGAAAATTGCCGAATTAGATATCCATTTTCTCCAGGTTATGGAAAAACAATTAGATTTTATGATTTATGTGGACCTGGATTATCATGTCATTATTTTCCAGTTCAAGAAGACAATTGGGCAGTAGGAAATCCAAATTACAAGCAAAGTTGTTTTGAGTGGGGAATATCTCCATACTTATTACGAGTAGCCAAAGATAAATTTAAAGCAGGATATGAAATTTTTAGACATGGTGAATCTGGTACAAGTAAATATTTTTTTGGAGGTGAATTTTTACCCAGATCTATTGAAGTAGATACTTTAAGGCGTGATTATATTATCAAAATAAGAAAAACAGCTTTATCTAAAACAACATTAAAAGATCAATGCATTGGATTTGTTCAACTGGAACATCACTTTGAATGTTGTGCATTTAGATGCCCGTCTGGGATATTAACCAAAGATCCCGGTGTAATAATAAATACCTGCACTAATACGTATCCACTATATGAATCGGACGGATACCCAGGTAAATTTATTGGTACTGGCGGTGGTGCTGGAGTTTGTGTTGGCGAACGAGGTGTGCGTGCCAAATTTAAAGTATCTAGTTATGGAGCAAATCTCTGGCAAATTAAAAGAGGCGTTCCAAGAAGAGTAATGTATGCTGGTTCTGGTATTCCTATTTTTAAATTTGATTTAATTAATATGGAAAACTGGTCTAGAGAAAACACAACAAGTGGAAATTATTTTGACGCAGAAACATTTTTAGAACATTGGTACAGATACTATTTTGGATTAATTAGTTGGGCTGGAGATGCAAGATGCAAACAAGGCGGTGTCGGCGTTGAGCCTATTGAATGGGATTATACACACTTTTTAAATTCTTATGATTATGTGTCGTATTGGTTGGAAAGAATGGTAGAAGTTGGTATTTTACGAATCAAAGATCATGCTATAGATATAGCTAATGAAGTTAATGAAATTATTGGTTCTGCGGCTTATATACAAGATCCAGATGATCCTGAAAGTGAAATTTTATCGATAGATGCGAAAGCTTCCAGAGAATGTGGTGGTATAACTGGATATCTTGATTTAGTTAATTTTTTTGGTGTAGAGCCAGGACAAAAAACAGTAACACCAAAACAAGTTAAACAATTATTATTAAACGAAGAAGGATTGACAGTTTACACTGGTCCAGGAACAGAACCGAATTCAAATTCTTCAAAAATGAGAGCTTTTTTGCCGAGAAGAGCTCGTCTACCAATAGGACCAATTGACACCACTATAGTTCCGTGGGGCTGTACGGCGTCTATAGAAATTGAAAATCTATCGACTATTCCTTGCCCATCCTACATCGATGATAGTGTTTCAGTTCCAGAAATATTTAATAGAACAACTGAAGAAGATTTTGGTGACATCAGTCCCATAAAAGTTGTCTGTGGACTAGCAGCAACATTTTTAGTTGACAGAACTGGTAAAATTATCCCTTGGGGTGGAGCGCCATCAAATGGTGATGTGGGAACATGCGGAGAATTATCTTTACCAAATTTTGAAAATGAAATAGAACAGGTGCCTTGTGAATTTACGATGCATCCAACTAAAGTAGCATCGGTTCCTTGGTATATTAATCTACTAGCTGCTTTAGATACTACTACTAATAGTTTAAAACCATTTAGTCAAATAGCAGATGGAAGTGTAAAAGATTTAGTATTCCAACCAAATTATTGTGTTGCCTTAATAGATTTAGACAAACGTTCTGTTTCTGCATATTGTGACGATTTTGAATTAGGATACAGGCCGTCATGGGAATGGGGAGAGTGGACACCTTCCTATCAAGCTTCTAATACCAACGGTAGCAATGTGAGTTTAACATATGTGCCTGGAACTGCTAATGGTGTAGAACAAAAATGTATAATAAATGAACCATGGAATATTGTATTTGGAAGTCTTAATACATCGCCCCCCGATAATAGCGGGAGTCCATCACCAGATGATGAGCCTATCTTTAATGTCGAATATCCCGGTGTAAGAAATTCGTATAGCAATGGTCCTGCTATCGATACTTTTAGATTAAAATCTTGGGGAAGTGCTGGTAAAACTTGTGGTACCTTTAGTTTATCAAAAGAAGACGCAATAATGATGAATATGGGTGGATTAGGATTTATACAAAATAATGATCCAACTTGCAACAATCAAGTATTATATAGTGACTTGTGTGAATGTATAGAAAATTTTGATCCCTCTAATGATGCTACTTTAAGCAATATGTTTATTAAAGGATTTAGAGGATATGATCCGGAAATAAATCCAAATAATTTAAGATACCCTGGGACAAATACTTGGTTTATATGGACTAATATAGCAGGTGGTTTAAAGCATTTTGCTGCTTTAGATGACTTTGGTGGAATTTTTGTAACCGCTTTGAGCAGCAATGAAGATGGCCAATCAAACAAAGGAAAGCCTTTACCATATTTTGATATCAATAAAACAGAATCTTGGCCACAGCAAGGGTTTTCTGATCCTAGATTATATTATCCAGATTATTGTGGTTTTGAATCTAGATTTAATTACTACAATCATATTCCAAGACCTGGATTTGTTTCAGAAGAAGATTGGACACAAGATTTTTATAATTCGGTAACAAGTAGATATTCACCGTGGTTAAATTGTAATGGAGCATGTTCTGTTACCGTAACAACAGATCCAAGTGTTCAAAATAATTGTTTTAGAATTGTACAATCGGACAGATCTGGAATTAACATAACATGTAAAGACCA
>CAZMDE010000348.1:0-3204 GCA_964564355.1 uncultured Bacteroidales bacterium
TTGCAGGTCGAATTAATCCTTTTGCAAGACGGTTACCGCACCAAATCTGAAAAAAGTTAATAAGAGGAGTGCGAAGCCTTCCGAATACAGCACTGCCAAGCTGATATGCAATATCTGTGCATAAGGCGCTCAGATCGCCTGTATGAACGGCAATACGCTCAAGCTCCAAAGCAAGTGTCCTTGAGAACTGCAAACTCTCATCTGCTTTATAACTACACAAGCTTTCCCATAAGTTTGCGAAAGCAGTAGTATGACCGACAACAGTATCGCCTGCAATAGATTCCGCAATTGTTATACGCTGTAGCAACTTTTTCTTATCAAGCATTAGTTTTTCTATTCCTCTGTGTTGATAACCAAGCTGTATTTCGAGATTCATTATTTGCTCACCATTGCAGATAAACCTGAAATGACCGGGTTCAATGATACCTGCGTGAATTGGTCCAACCCCTACCTCGTGAAGTTCTTCGCTGTCAATGCTGAAAAAAGGATAATCCTTTATTAGTTGGGAGTTGGGAGTTGGGAGTTCTGAGTAATGAGTTCGGATTACGGATTTTGGATATCTGACGGGTTTTAGCCAGGGATGGTCAATGTACTTTATTCCAAAATTTTCATGAATTTCTCTTTCAAACTTTTCAAATACAGTATTAATAGAAGTGAAAGACTTGAATTTTTGTTCTGTGTCAATCTCTGAGGAGGACACATATATTGAATGAGATTCATCATCTGCTATGCAGCAGATTAGCTTAATCTTATTTTTAAAAGGAAATCCATAATAATTAACACAATGATTACTGCTGCTTTTCATAAGCTCAACAGCATTCATTTCCATAAAAGCGGCATAATCCAAAACAGGAATGGAAGAAAGAGGAATTGATGTATTATTTTTAATTTGAATATAATTCATAATTCAGTCGTCAGTCATCAGTTTTGAGTAATCAGTCTTTAAATTGTTAATTGTTTTACTGCTTCATTAATTAATTCAACAAATCGCGGAGGTGGAGTCATTCCAAGATAACAGGTTAAACCTAATAATATAAACTGAGATAATGATTCAAAAGGTTTTATTTTATTATTTGATAATTGATTATTTATAGTTGACAGCTCATCTTGTCCAACAGGTGGCAAGAATAACAGCCTGAGCATGTTTTTGCTGAAAGCCCATAATATTATGGTTAATAGTATTAAAACCAGGATTAGCAGGATAATATAATTTGCCTGGAACAAGGAGCGGAATACAAGAAATTCACTTATAAACAAGCCGGATGGAGGAATGGCAACAATAAATACAAATCCTAAAAACATCATGACAGCTCCAGTAGTGTTGTATTTGAAATAATTCCCTACATCATAAATGCTTTTACTCTGATAAATGCGGTAAATCTGGCTAAACTGAAAGAAAAGGCTTGACTTTGTGAACGAATGGAGAATCAGATGAAGTATAGCTGCATAATATCCTATACCGCCCGCTGCTATTCCCAGCATCACAATTCCCATGTGCTCAATGCCTGAGTAGGCAAGCATTCTTTTAATATTTTTTACTTTCATCATATAAACAGCTGCAACAAAAATTGACAGAAATGCTGCAAAGATTATTACAAAATTAGTCCATCCGTGGAGGGTTGTATGAGCAGTAACATTATATAAACGGAATATGCCGACAAAGCCAACATTTGCAAGCACAGTTGAGAACAAAGCCCCTGCCGGTGCCGGTGCCTTATCCTTTGCATCAATGCCGGCAGTGTACATAGGCACTAAGCCTAACTTAACAGTAAACCCGGTAAATACAAAAATGAAAGCAAGTCTTAACCAGAAAAGATTAAGACCTGATGCCTTCTTCAGAAGGGAATCAAAGGAAAGGTCTGTAGAGCCGGTATTATGTAATGAAAGACTTAAAAAAAGTATTCCTATAAAAACAAACGAAATGCTTACAGTGCATATAAATACATATTTCCATGTAGCTTCAAGTGAGCGGCTAGTTCTGTGATGATAAATTAAAGCTGATGCACTCAGCGTTGTAATTTCGACAAAGAGCCATGTTACAGCAATATGTGTTGACAGATAAGCCCCTCCAATGGCGGTAATTAGAAGAGTCATTGCTGAAAAATAGATAGCTCTTTCTCTCGGGATTTCATTATGCAGAGAAATGTAAAGATAGCTGTGATAAAGAGCAGGGATGCTTATTATACTTAATGTTATAAGCAAAAGAATAGCCAGTGCATCAGGTCTAAAATAGCTTAATTCAATAATATTAAGATGAAAATATTCATAACCTGTAAAGCTTAATTGTAGAATTATATAAGTAATCACAAGCAGATAATTAATCATCCTGCTCCTGTTGAAAAACAGTGCTGCGCTAATTAGTAATGCAAGTATTAAATATATTCCAATCATAATCAGTTTTCAGTCGTCAGTTTTCAGTTTTAATATTCTCAAATCAATTATTTAGTCTTTAAGATTTCTAAGCTGATTAACGTCAACATCTTTCAACACATCTCCAATCTTATTAACAAATATGCCAAGTATCAGAACACTCACAAAAATATCGAGCATGATACCAAGGTTTACAAGCATTGGCATTTCAGAACCGACAGCAAGTGATAAAATAAAAACCCCATTTTCAACAAACATATAGCCCATAACATGTGTAATTATTTTTTTCCTTGTTGCAATAATATATAAGCCGCTGAAAATAGTTGAAAGAGCAACTACAAAATATATCTTGTTTAGATGCGGTTCTGTAATTGCGTTAGATAAAAGAATAGTAATTACAATTATTAGTGTAATTATTATTAATGAAATAAAATTAGGCAGGAAAGGCTCTGCCTCCCGTGTAATTTTGTTTCTTCTAATAATATAATTCAAAAACCATGGCACTGCTATTGCTTTGAAAACAATGGTTTCAAGAAGAATAAATATGAGATTGACAGTATTAATATCAATCAGCGCAATAAAAGTAACACCAAACAGAATCACTCCCTGTATTGCAAGTAAATTTATATATGTACGCAAACGATTTGCTATACTTAGATAGAGTAGGGTTATCGTGAATGTTATTAATAAAACGTTGATCATCTCTTGATTTACGATTTACGATGTACGATGTACGATGTATTATTCATTTTAAAATATTCTAATTTACACAAACCTTCCTAAAACAAGCAGCACTACGAATAAGATAAGCACACATACCGAAGACAGCGCAAA
>CAZMDE010000349.1:0-3198 GCA_964564355.1 uncultured Bacteroidales bacterium
ATGGATTAAAAGTTTAGGCGGAGTTAAGGAAATGCAAAAAATGAACCAGGCAAAAGCAAAAGTATTATATGATGAGATTGACAGAAACCCTATGTTCGTAGGAACTGTTGAAAAGGAATCACGTTCATTAATGAACATTTGCTTTGTTATGGAAGAAAAATACAAAGCATTGGAAGAAGATTTCATGAAATATGCCCAGTCAAAAGGCATGATAGGCTTAAAAGGTCACAGATCTGTCGGCGGTTTCAGAGCTTCTACATATAATGCATTACCTGCTGAAAGCGTTCAGGCTCTTGTTGATGCAATGAAGGAATTCGAAAAAATGCACGTGAAATAGTAGGAATTAGTAAGTAGTAAGTCATAAGTAATAAGTAATAAGTAAAAAATAATAAGCTTTAACTAAACCTCGCTGTTTGCAATAAGCTGCGAGGTTTTTTTGATTATATAAATAAATGCTGTTCAGGGATATAATTGGTCAGGATATAATTAAAAATAGGCTGATAGATTCGGTTAAAAAAAGCCGTATCAGTCATGCACAGTTGTTTCTCGGACCTGATGGCTCTGGAAAGCTTGCCCTTGCAATTACTTATGCACAATACATAAATTGTGAAAATAAAAAGGATGATGACTCCTGCGGAGTTTGTAATTCATGCAATAAATATAACAAGCTGCTCAATCCTGACCTGCATCTTTTTTTCCCTAATGCAACAACAAAAAATATCACAAAAAATCCTAACAGCCAGTTATTTCTTAAGGAATTTCGTGAGCTTTTGATTGAAAAAAATTATTATATCTCTTTGGGTGACTGGTATGAAAAACTAGGAAATGAAAATAAACAGGGATATATTAATAAAGATGACTGTAATGAAATGGTCAAAATTCTCAGTCTCAAATCATTTGAATCCGAATACAAGATAATAATAATATGGATGGTAGAGAAAATATATCCAACTGCTGCCCCAAAAATACTGAAGATACTTGAAGAGCCGCCTGAGAAGACATTGTTTCTGCTGATATCTGAAGATCATGAAAATATTATAAGCACCATAAAATCAAGAGCACAGTTGATTAAGATTCCCAAATTAGGAAATAAGGAAATTGAAAAAGCTCTGATTGATAAAAAAAATTGTGAACCTGAGGAAGCAAGAAAAATTGCAACATTATCTGACGGAAATTACATTGAAGCATTACAATTGCTTGATAACAAAGATGAGGATGATTACTATTTTAAGAAATTTCAGCAATGGATGAGGCTTTGTTACAAAATAAACATAACTGAGCTTAATAAATTTATAGATGAAATTGCAAGTATCGGCAGAGAAAGACAAAAACAGTTTTTCACATATTCATTGAAAATAATCAGAGAATCATTGAATTATAATTTTAAAAATAACTATTTGTTAAAATTCGACTCTGAAGTGCTTATATTTGTAAAAAATTTCTCAACTCAGATAAATGAGGCTAACATATATGAGATAGTTGAGGAATTTAATAAAGCATTATATCATATTGAAAGAAATGCTAATCCTAAAATTTTATTTATGGATTTATCATTTACTTTTAACAAATTATTAAAGTTAAAAGTTAATGCATAGAACTTTCAAATGAACAAGTGAACCATTGAACCAATGAACTGAAAAGATGAAGAGTGATAAAGAATTATTTCTAAACAGGGGATGCAGATGCTCTCCTAAATTATATCCTGCTACAGATAAAATTTATGATAAATCATGCTGCAAGTTTGATACTTTTGATTGGATGCAGGATATGAATCCTCCCTCAAATCATGATATTTCAGACATTATAGAAGTAAGGTTTAAAAATAACAGGAAAGATTTTTATAAAAATGCTGATAAGATAAAATTAAAAGTAGGAGATATAGTTGCTGTTGAAGTTACCCCGGGTCATGATATTGGGATTGTAACTATGACGGGCGATATAGTTCTTCTTCAAATGAAGAAAAAAAAGATTGATCCCAGAAGAGTTGAATTAAAAAAAATATACCGAAAAGCTAAAACTGTAGATGTTGAAAAATGGGTGCAGGCAGCAGAGCTTGAGGAAACAATAATGTTTAAAGCAAGGAAAATAGTTGAAGAGCTAAACCTTGTAATGAAAATTAATGATATAGAATACCAGGGAGACAAGACAAAAGCAGTGTTTTATTACACTGCCGATGACCGTGTTGATTTCAGAGAACTTATAAAAGTAATGGCTGAAAAATTCATGGTTCGAATTGAAATGAAGCAAATCGGAGCAAGACAGGAAGCCAGCCACCTGGGTGGTATTGGTTCATGCGGAAGAGAGCTTTGCTGTGTTACCTGGCTTTCAAGCTTTAAATCTGTTTCTACTAACACTGCCAGAACACAGCAGCTTACATTAAACCCACAAAAACTAACAGGTCTTTGCAGCAAGCTGAAATGCTGCCTCAATTATGAGAACGACTGGTATAACGAAGCTATGAGGTCATTTCCTAATTCAAACATTATTCTTAAAACTAAAAAAGGTGATTTAAGATATCAGAAGACAGACGTAATTAAAGGAACCATGTCTTATTCATACATAAACGATAAGTCTACAGATATGTATGCTGTTACAATTGAAAATATAAAAAAAATAGTTGAATTAAACTCAGAAGGAATTTTCCCTGAAAGCATTGATCAATATGCAGTTGTTCTTGAAAAGAAAATTGAATATGGCGCGGATATAACTATGGAAGACTTGACAAGGCTTGCTGATAGAGATGATGCGGGAAGTGTAAGATAATTATTTATTAAATGCTTATTAAAAATTCAACATTCAACATTCAACATTCAATCATCATTGGGCTTTGTGCATTGTTAATGGCTTCTTGTGTTGATTCGGGCATTATAACGTTTGAAACAAAAAATCTGCCTGATAAGAACTGGAATTATAAAGATACTTTAACATTTAAAGCAAGTATCAATAATTCAGATTCTCCTTATGATTGTTATGTTGATATAAGAAATTCCGGAGATTATCCTTACAGCAATCTTTTCATGTTTATTACAACCAGCTATCCTGATGGAACTAAAAGCAGGGATACAGTGCAAACTATTCTGGCAGATGATCAGGGGAAGTGGCTGGGAAAAGGATTAGGGGATATTAAAGAGACACGAATATTGTTGAAGGGAGGGCTTATATTTCCTCAAAAAGGTAATTACACTTTCAAAGTAGTTC
>CAZMDE010000350.1:0-3184 GCA_964564355.1 uncultured Bacteroidales bacterium
AGGGCAGCATTGTGAATGAACTCTGTGTTCCACCAATCGGGAAGGCTGCTGCTGTGAGCGCCACACTGACTGGAGTAGCACTAAATGTCCCTGAATTAATTGCGACATTAATCTGGGCTGGAGAAAGATCCTGTGCCACAAAGAAATATTGTACGACATCTCCGCCTGCTAAACTTGCACCATTTAATTTTGTAAAATCAATAGTAAAATCAAAAGGAGAAGTAGTGCCATTTGCCTCTACCCATTTCCACCCATCAGTAGAATTATCGTTTGTTGCACCAAGACTGTTGGCATTGGTTGACTTTTTGTAATATATTCGAGGACTTGTGCCTGAAGTGATATTTACTCCTGATAAATCAGTAATACCAACGCCACTCACTGCATAAGAATTAACCCCATTACATGTATTAGCAAAAGGAGTATAAGAAATTGCAGGAGGCGAAAGGTCAAGTGATGCAAAATTGCTGGCATCAGCGCCAATATCAACAGGGCTGAATGAAGCTCTTGCCTGGCCATCGAAATCATTAGTGACAGTGGCTGCAGCAATTCCCGCTGATTCAATAGGTGTTTGTGCTGGAGCAGATTGAATATGCAAATTCGGTGTTGTGGCTCTTGGATCAATAAATAACGGGTCCTGAGTATAACTGTTAGGGTCAAAAGATGGATTGGCAGCGTTCCATGCTGCTTTATCAAGATAACCAGTTGTCCCTATATAACCAAATTTAGATGTTGCAGATGAACTATAAACATCGTTATAGTCAGTAGTGAGCAAATTGGGTGAATAAGTTAAATTATTATCAAGACCTATACCATAGTTAAATCCTGTTCCTGAGCTTCTATCACGATTATTCACAAAAATATTGTTACGTACATCTTCTACATTCTTAGGGCTGAAATTAGTATTTGTACGATTAAAAGCAAAAGTATTAACTGCAGCTCCTGTTACACCTGTTCCACCAATGTAAACAGAGTTATGCCATACTTTTATATTATTATCATAAGTAGCTGGGTTGCCTGAATAACCTGATGAATTATCAAATATGCCTATAAGATTGGCAGAACCGGTAATTGTTGTACCGTCACCGCGATAACCAAGCTGCACCATATTATTGCTTATTGTATAATTTACTGCTGATGGGCTGCTGGAACCTGACAATCTGATACCTGCAATAATTACAGATGTATTTGTATTCGGAGCATCTAAGTTATATATTAAATTACCATCACAGGAATGAGAACCATTTGCCAAAGCATAAGGAACAATACCTGAGTTGATACCACAAACTCTGGTTGCAGCCGCAGATGCTCCTGAACTGGTTAAATTATAGATAGTATTGTTGTTAATATTTATTTGTCCTGTAATAGCACTTGTCTGTAAAATACCTACAACGCTTCCGTCAAAAGCAATACTGTTGACCTGGACTGATGTATTTTGTGTTGCTGCAGTCAGGTTAAAAATAGTGTTGTTAACAATGCTGTTAACACCTGTATTTGTTACTATTCCTGCTACAGGAGTATTAGCGCTGCTGCCTACATTCGACAGATTTGCAATTGTGTTACCATTTCCTGAACCTGTTGCTCCTATTATAATAGTTCCTGCAGCCTGATTTACTATACCGCATATACTACCGCCATTAACGCCTGCTCCAGTATTCTGGAAACCGACAGCGCTTCCTGTAGGATTAGGGTTACCAATTGTATTACCTGTTATTGTGAAACCACTACTACCAGAAGTAACATCCACATCTATACCAAAAGCATGTCCGTTCTGATTGGTATTATTAATCTGAATGTTACTGATTGTATTTCCTGTAATGGAAGCAGAACCGGCTTTAATATATATACCTGCAAATGCCGGTGTTGCTATTCCTGAAGAGGAAGTGGACTTACATACCCATGGAGCGCCTGTACCACCGCATAAAGCTGATTGTCCACCAATATAATTATCTGAAATTACATTGTTAGTTGATCCTGTACCGGGTATGAAATAGATAGGATATACATAGTAACCATTAACCTGATTAACAGAGTTGTATATGCTGTTTCCTGTGATTGTCCAGTGGTCACCATAATTTGTATTTGTGCTTGTTCCGGAAACAAATATTGCGCTTCCAGCTGAACTTGAGCCAGGTAAAAAATTATATATATTATTATTCAACACACTGATATAGCTGTTTGGATAGGTTGTACTATATCCATAAGCACATATACCATTTACAGGATAAGTTGTGCTGTAAGGTCCTATATTACAATTCTGAATTGTAATATTATTGTTGGCTGGTCCGCCTGAGGCGCAATATAAATATACAGTTCCGCTTGTTCCCGTTGTGTTCTGACTTTCAAACTGTAAATACTGAAGAGTATTATAATTTGCTCCGGCAGTTAACTGGATAGCCGGTCCAACAACAGCAGCAGTTCTGGTATTTCTGATTATCCATTCAACAGAGGTTCCAGTTCCGCCGGCGCGACCGTCTAAAATAATATTATCTGCACCATTTAGGTTAATCAAAGGGTTGCCTGTTCCCGGGTCCCCTGAAGTAACCAAACCTGTTGCACCGCTGATAGGGCGAATTGTAATATTATATGAACCGCTATATGTGATATTAGCGAATGTTATCGGGAAAGATTCTGATGAACTGGTGTATGTTGTCTGCAATTCAAATAGCAGGTCACAACCCACTGTAGCGCCATTTAATAATGCAGCAGCATCAGCCACAGAACCTATATCTCCTGTTGGTCCTATAGAGTATGATCCGGGACAAAGATTGGCATTCTTGGTTCCAATCACAAAGTAACCAAGAGTGCTGCCAATACCACCCAGGCTGGTAATAATGACTGAAGCTACTGAACCGCCTTTATATTGATATGCTCCATTTATTGTTGTTGTATTTTGTCCGATTATATTTGTCCCGTTCACAAGTCCGGATTCAGTCAGGGCAATAGAACTAACAGAATTAATTACACCCGAGCCGCTTGTTTTGGCAATATACCAATAACGGTTTGTATTTAATGTAGAAATCCCTGCTCCGGCTGTGCCGCCTGCATCTGCATCAAATACTTCAGCCGTAAGAACTAAAGTATTAGCAGAAGTAGTTGGACTGTTCAATGTCAGTAACTGGTAGGCAGTCTTTCCGACAGGAAATGAATAATTTGAACCTGCAACTAATGAGGCCGGTAAAGTTCT
>CAZMDE010000351.1:0-3183 GCA_964564355.1 uncultured Bacteroidales bacterium
TGAAAACTCATGCGGATAGCGGTCAAAATGGGATGCTTCAAGATTGACCTTCATAAGCAGTTCAATCACTTTTTTCCTGCGAGATTTGTCACTATCCAAAATATTGTGAACCTTCATTGGCTCTAAGATTGCATTGCCTATTGATATATGAGGATTCAGAGATGAATATGGATCCTGAAAAATTATCTGAATATCCTTTCTTAATCTTCTCATCTCATCACGTGTTAAGTTGGAGATGTTCCTTCCTTTATATATAACCTCACCACCCGAAAGAGTTATAAGTCTGAGTATAGCTCTTCCAAGAGTTGTTTTTCCGCAACCTGATTCACCAACTAATCCAAGAGTTTCACCTCCATATACTTCAAAGCTGACTTCATCAACAGCTTTAACAAATTTTGGATTTTGGATTTCGGATTTCGGATTTAGTTTTTTGAAAAGACTTGTACCAATAGGGAAGTAGTTTTTTAGGTTTCGGACAATTAGGAGAGGGTCTTTGATTTTGATTTCGGAAATCGGATTTCGGAAATCGGATTTCGGATATTGGAGTTTGGGGATTATTTCGGTGATAGAACCGTCAGGATTTACTTTCATAAAGTCGCTAACAGTAGGAAGAACACGGAGTGAGGACGCCCGGTTTATTTTTGGTCTGCAGGCAAGCAAGCCTTTTGTATACGGGTGTTGAGGTTTCAGAAATAAGTCCTTTGCATAGTTCTGTTCAACAATTTTGCCCTTATACATTACAATAACCCTGTCAGCAATATCAGCTATCACTCCAAGGTCATGAGTAATAAAGATAATGCCCATACCATATTTCTGCTGAAGGGATTTCATAAGTTCGGTTATGGTCTTCTGAACTGTCACATCAAGTGCTGTAGTTGGTTCATCAGCTATAAGCAATGAAGGATTGCAGGACATTGCCATAGCTATCATCACTCTCTGCTTTTGTCCACCAGATATCTGATGAGGGTAGGAATTGAAAATATCCTTTGGTCGTGGCAGTTTGACTTCTTCAAATAATGAAATAACTTTTTCCTTAGCTTCTTTTTTTGAAACCTTTTGATGCAGCATAATTGTTTCTATCACTTGGTTGCCACATGTATAAACCGGATTCATGGAAGTCATTGGCTCCTGAAAAATCATCGCAATGTCTTTTCCCCTGTAAGTACTTATTTGTTTTTCAGAAAGTTTAAGTAAATCCGTTGATTCTATTTCAGACTTATGATATATAATTTCCCCGTTTGCAATCTTTCCCGGTGGGGAGGGTATTAACCTTAAGATAGACAAGCATGTTATTGACTTACCGGAACCTGACTCGCCAACAATGCCCAATGTCTCACCTTTATTTAATGAGAAAGACACATTATCTACTGCAGTGTATACCTTATCCTCAGTTCTGAATTGAACAACTAAGTTTTTAACCTCAAGCAATTTGTTCATCGGTTCATTAGCAGACCTAACGGGTTTGTTCGCTTAATAATTATTTTAAACGTTCTCATGAGAACGCTTTGCTTACTTTAAAAAACTGTTAGGTCTTATATTAGTTCATTGGGTTACTATTCACTATTAATAAATATGCAATAATACAAAATTATTGGTTATTAATTTGTTCATTGTTTATTAGTTAATCAGTTATTTGTAAAAATTATATATCTTTGTAAAAAAGTAGTTTTTAACTTAATAATTAGAGTTATGAAATACATTATTATTGGGATATTATGTTTTTGTTTAGGTTTATTAACAGGTATTTATGAGTCAGATCAGATATTTAACCTTTTCAGCAATCAGCCAAAGCTTGCAATAATATTGGGCTTAATAATAGCCGGTGGGATAGGCTATGTGGTTTATATTATTAAATTCAAAAGTAATAATGCTGATAAGTATTCGAGAATTGGTAAAATTGATACAATGAGAGAAAAAGGTCAGTTAACCCAGGAAGAATTCGAACAGGAAAAGAAGAAAATTCTTGAAAACCTTAAATAAATTAGGATTTAAGAATTGAAAGTTAAATTCATTACTAATTTTTATTTAAGCAGAGTGCTTAGCTTTTCATCTATCTGAGCACCGTATAGTCCTTTTGCAATTATTTTGCCATTCTTATCCAAAAGAACAGTATAAGGAATATTTGTAACATTATAAAGCTGAGCCGGAGCGGAATTCCAAAAGCCTAAATCACTTACATGTGTCCATCTTAATTTATCCTTTTTAATAGCATTTTTCCAGGAATTTTTATCCTTATCAAGAGAAACACCAAATATCTCAAATCCCTTTTCATGATATTTGTCATACAATCTAACCATATTAGGACTCTCTCTCCTGCAAGGACCACACCATGAAGCCCAAAAATCTATCAAAACATATTTTCCCTTTAGGGAAGATAATGAAACATTATGACCTGAAGTATCTTTTGCAACAATATCAGGCGCTTCACTACCAGAAAATAATCGTAAATTTTTAATCACCTGCTGATGAAATTCTTCAACATAATTGTTTTTAGGGTAATTTTTTACTAATGAACTGTCATATTTTTTATAAAGCTCAATATTATCAGCAATTGCGAGTTTATTTACAAATAATAAACCACTGAGACTATTTAAATTTTTACTTATAAAATTTCTTAATAATTGTGTCTGTTGTTCTGCATAAGTATCAAATGCTTTACGAAGCACATTAATTACAGAGTCTTTTTTAGCACTGTTTTTATATTTTTCATATACTTTATTAAGGTTATCCTGTTTTGTGATATAACTGTCAAGGGTTTTGTTTATACCTAATGCAAGTATTGTATGGTAGGAGCCTGAAATGCTAACAGGAACCTGAAAGTTAGTGAAATCACTTATCAATTCAACTTTTTCTCCAGGAGAAAGTATGAGTAACAATGTTTTATTATCACTTAATCTAAGGTTATAAAACCCTGTTTCATTAATAATAGTTTTTATTGTAAAAGCTCCCGTATCATCTATTTTAGCTGAATCTAATGTTTTAGTTTTATTATCATGCTTATCAAGATATACCTTTTCATCGGTGTTGTTGGTTATTTTGCCTTTTATGCTGATATTTGCTTGCTTTTGAGCAAAAGAGTCGAAATTATAAAAAGTGAAAAGTGAGCAATGAACAGCAAGAAGAGCAATTATTATTTTTTTCATTATTAAAGTATTTATATTTTAATTATTTGCAACAAAAATA